>NZ_JBFULC010000034.1:0-40971 GCF_056400525.1 Stenotrophomonas sp. P5_A9 | reverse complement strand
GCGCTGCGCCGCGGCGGCGGCGGCGCCACCTCGGCCGGTGCCTGCGCGGCATCCGGTGCCGGCGCGGCGACCACGCTCAATTCAATCGGTGCCTGCGCGGGCACGTCTTCGATCTGCCCGTCGACAAACACCGTGTAGCCCATCGCCTGCAGCCACGACTGCTGCGCCGGGGACCACAGTGGCGGCAGGCCGATATCGCTCACGCGCGCGGCTCGGCCGTCTTGCGGGCGCGCTGCCACAGCCAGTAACCCGGCCCGGACAAGGCGTAGACAATGCCCACCGCGAACAGCACGCGCGGCAGGTCGATGACCATGATGGCGATGGCGATCGGCACCAGGGCCAGCGCCAGGAACGGCACGCGGTCCGAGCGCGGCCCCTTCTCGCCGCTGCCCTTGAAGCTCCAGAAGCGGATCCGGCTGACCATCAGCAGGGCGGCCACCAGGGTCACCCCCAGCGCGACATAGCGCAGCTGGTTGCCGTCCCAGCCCAGGTTGCCATCGGCGAACGCCCAGACGAAGGACATCATCAACCCGGCGGCCGCCGGGCTGGCCAGGCCGATGAACCAGCGCTTGTCGACCACGCTGACCTGGGTGTTGAAGCGGGCCAGGCGCAGCGCGGCGCAGGCCGCATACAGGAACGCCACTGCCCAGCCGACCCGGCCCAGCACCGGATCGTCGAATTTCAGCCACGACAGCGACCAGTGGTACATCACCAGCGCCGGGGCCATGCCGAAACTGACCAGGTCGGCCAGCGAGTCGTACTGCACGCCGAATTCACTGCTGGTGCCGGTCAGGCGGGCGACGCGGCCGTCCAGGCCGTCCATGACCGCCGCCACGAACACCGCGATGGCGGCATTGACGAAGTCGCCGTTGGCCGCCGCGATGATCGCGTAGAAGCCGGCAAACAGGCCGGCGGTGGTGAACAGGTTGGGCAGCAGGTAAATACTGCGCGAGCGCGGCGGGGGTTTCATCTGATCCATACCGGCCAGTTTAGTGGGTGTGGCGGGCTTTGGGGCGGCCCGGCCGCCGGCCGCCCCGGCGACCGCTGCCACCGCCCGGCCTCCCGCCTGTCGCCGCCGGCTTGCCAGCGCCGGGCCAGGATGCTGCAATCGGCGCCCTGACCTTGATGCCGGAGTTGCCATGCGTGCCCTGCCCTCTGTGTGCTGCCTGCTGCTGCTCGCCAGTGCCTCGGCCAGTGCCGGGACCGTCTACAAGTGGAAGGATGCCAACGGCGTCACCCAGTATTCGGAGAAAGCCCCGACCGGGCAGAAGTACGAATCGCGCCAGGTCGAGGGCCGTGATCCGGTCGCCCGCGCGGCCCCGGCGGCGGCGGCGCCGGCCGAATCCAGCGAGTGCACCACCGCGCGCAGCAACCTGACCCTGCTCAACGGCAAGGGCGCGGTCATGCAGGACACCAACGGCGACGGCAAGGCCGACACCGCCCTCACCGACGAACAGCGCGGCGCGCAGAAGAACCTGGCGGACGCGGCCATCAAGGCGTACTGCAAGCCGGCCGGCTGAGTCACGCCAACCCCGGCTCGGCGGGCCCCTGCGGCCTGCACCGCAGCCGTGATGGGCAGGGGAGCGGCTGGGCTGGCAGAATATCGACTTCTGCCGTTCAGCGAAGCCGACGATGCGCCTCTCCCAGTTCCACCTGCACACCACCAAGGAAACCCCCAGCGACGCGGAGCTCACCAGCCACCGCTTGATGCTGCGCGCGGGCATGATCCGCAAGCTGGCCTCGGGGCTGTACACCTGGTCGCCGCTGGGCCTGCGCGTGCTGCGCAAGGTCGAGCGCATCGTGCGCGAGGAAATGGAACGGGCCGGCGCGATCGAATTCCAGATCCCGACCATCCAGCCCAAGGAACTGTGGGAAGCCACCGGGCGTTGGGAGAAGTTCGGTCCGCAGCTGCTGAAGATCAAGGACCGCAAGGAGCAGGTGTTCTGCTACAGCCCCACCGCCGAAGAGGCTGCGGCCGATTTCGCGCGCCAGGAGCTGTCCAGCTACAAGCAGCTGCCGGTCAATTTCTTCCAGATCCAGACCAAGTTCCGCGATGAAATCCGACCGCGCTTCGGGGTGATGCGTTCGCGCGAGTTCCTGATGAAGGACGCCTACTCCTTCCACCTGCACGATGACTGCCTGGTGCGCGAGTACGAGAACATGAAGGCGGCCTACAGCCGCATCTTCACCCGCCTGGGCCTGGACTTCCGCATGGTGCAGGCCGACTCGGGCGCGATCGGTGGCGATGCCTCGCAGGAATTCCATGTGATCGCCGATTCCGGCGAAGACGCGCTGGTGTTCTCCACCGGCTCGGAATACGCAGCCAACATGGAAGCGGCGATCGCCGCCGCCCCCGGCGCGCGTCCGGCGGCCAGCGAGGCACAGCGCAAGGTTGAAACGCCCACCCAGAAAACCTGCGAAGCTGTGGCGGCGCTGCTTGGGCTGGGCCTGGAGCGCACCGTAAAGTCGATCGCGATCATGAGCGAAGGCGGTTTCGTGCTGGCGCTGGTGCGCGGCGACCATGAGGTCAACGAAATCAAGCTGGGCAAGGTGGACGGTCTGCAGGGCTACCGCATGGCGGGCGAGGCGGAGATCGCGGCGCACCTGGGCAGCGAGCCGGGCTTCCTGGGCCCGCTCAACCCGGCCCAGCCGATCCGCATCGTCGCCGACCGCGATGTCGCGGCGCTGGCCGACTTCGTGATCGGCGCCAACGAGACCGGCTTCCACATCGCCGGCGTCAACTGGGGCCGCGACCTGCCCGAGCCGGAAGTGGCCGATATCCGCAATGCGAAGGAAGGCGACCGCGCCGCCGACGGCGGTGAGCTGAAAATCGCACGCGGCATCGAAGTGGGCCACGTGTTCCAGCTCGGCCGTCAGTATGCGCAGGCGCTCAAGGCCACCGTGCTGGATGAGAACGGCAAGGCGGCGGTGATGGCGATGGGCTGCTACGGCATCGGCATCTCGCGCATCGTCGCGGCCGCGATCGAGCAGAACCACGACGAGGCCGGGATCATCTGGCCGGCGGCGATGGCACCGTGGCAGGTGGTGGTGTGCATCATCAACCCCAAGCAGGACGATGCGGTGGCCACTGCGGCAGCCGAGTTGCTGGCGCAGCTGCAGGCCGCCGGGCTGGATGCGGCGCTGGACGACCGCGGCCTGCGTCCGGGGCAGATGTTCGCGGACATGGAACTGATCGGCGTGCCGCACCGGGTGGTGGTATCCGAACGCGGCCTGGCCGCCGGCACCTACGAGTACCGGTCGCGCAGCGCAAGCGAGGCCGAGAGCCTGGACCGCGATGCCCTGCTCGCGCGCCTGACGGGTTGATCGAAAACAGCAGCACAAAGAGAGCCGGGGGAATATCCCGGCTTTTCTTTTTGCCCGGACGATTGAATATGCCGGTTAACTCTGTGCAGCATCCCGCCGGATATGTATGCTGTCGCGCAAGCCAAGGACTGGCCGACCCCGTCCTTAATTAGATTCCGGAGCAGTTGATGAGCATTGACCTGAGTGGCCTGTCCGCCAAAGAGCTGGGCGCCCTGATCAAGAACGCCAAGAAACAACAGACCATCGTGGCCAAGCGCCCGGCGGTGACCAAGGTGCGTACCCAGCTGACCAAGCTGGCCAAGGCGCACGGTTATTCGATCGAGGAAGTGTTCGGTGGCGCCGTCCCGGCCCGCGGCCGCGCCGCCAAGGCGACCAAGGCCCCGGCCAAGAAGGCCGTGCGCAAGCTGGGCAAGGTGGCACCGAAATACCGCAACCCGGCCAACCCGAAGGAAACTTGGACCGGCCGTGGCAAGCAGCCGCGCTGGCTGGCCGCGCTGACCACCAAGGGCAAGAAGGTCGAAGAGTTCCTGATCAAGAAGTAATGGTTTCCGGTTTCATCGGAAACTGAAACGGAAAACGCCGGCGCGATGCCGGCGTTTTTTTTGGTCTGCGCTTTTTCCAGCTACGCGAGCGGCAGTTGCCAAAGCACTGCAGGATCAACGACTGGCGCGTGCTTGCCCCTGCCGGCTTGGGCGGGTACGGGTGGGTTGGCGGGACACGCCGTAAATACGTCCGTGTAGGCTCCCAAGCCGCATCCATGCGGCTTGAGGGTCCCGCCAACCCACCCGCACCCACCCTTTGACAGGGTGCTGGTGCGCGACGAAAAGCGGCCACCAAGCGCTTTTTCGCCCCTGTCTTTTCCATGGCCCCCGACCCACTGTGGAGGGCGGGGATGTGTGGGTTTGCGGGACCGTGTACGGCAGGGATGCCGTACACGAGCCCCCATGGATGGGTTGACGGCGCGTCCGGCGAACCTGCACATCCCCGCCCAGCCAAGGGACAAGCGGCACTGCGCTCTGACGCTTCTGCAAGAAACGCCAAACGCCACTACCCCTCAGAGATTCTTCCGCGCCGGAATCAACAGATTGCCAAACAGCAACCCGGCCACCAGCGCCATCACCACGTTGAGCACGGTCATCAACACCGTCTGGCCGGCACTCATGTCCTGCTGCTGCACGAGCGTGAGCACCCCGCGCAGACTGGTGCTGCCGGGCACCAGCATGATGATGCCCGGCAGGCGGATGATCGCGCCCGGGCGCTGTGCCAGACGACCGAACAGATTGCCCGCCGCGGTCATCAGCATCGCCGACATGAAAATGCCGGCCGGCAGCCCCCACGCCTGACCGGCGAATTTCGAAATCGCGTACCCGGCCACCGAGGCCGCCATCACCCAGGGATAATCGCGGCGATTGGCCTTGAACAGCATCGCAAAGGCGAACGCGGCCACCAGCAACGCGCTCCATTCCACCCAGTCGGCCTGCGGCCGCGACGCCCGCACGTGCGGCTCCAGCCCGATGATCCCCGACAGCGTCACCGCGATCACCGCGCCCACCGTCAGTTTCAGGATCGTGGTGATCGCCCCGGCAAACCGCGCCGTTCCCGACACCCAGTGCTGGCTCGCCAGCTCATTGACCGCATTGGTCAGCGACATCCCCGGCAGCATCACCACCAGCGAGGCGATGATGACCGTATTGAGATTCAGTGGCCCCAGGAACGAGGCCACCAGCGCCGCCACCGTACCGGCCACCAGTGCCGCCAGCGCCTCGCTGGCCTCGCGGCTGGCCGGGCGCCGATCGGTATACAGCGTCATGACCCCGATCAGCAGCCCGATCATCCCGGCCGTGGCGATATCCAGCCACGGCAGTTTCCACAGCCCGGCCACGCCAGCCGCGCCCAGGCTGTAGGACAGGATCATGCGGATCTTGCCGCGCCGGCCCGGATCCTTGTCCAGCGGCCGCAACGCCGTATGGCCCTGGGCAATGCTCATGGTGCCGTTGGCCACCGCATCGGTGATCTGGTCGGCGATGCTGAGTTTATGCAGGTCGTTTTCACCTGGCGCCAGGCGGATCACGCGGGTGATATCCGATGAACCGATCGCCTTGGTCGGATCGCTGAAACTCAGGATCAGCCCGGTCGGGTTCGACCACGGCTCGCAGTCCAGGTCCAGCCGCTGCGCCAGCGCGACCACCGCTGCCTCCAGCCGCTGCGCGGTGGTGCCGTAACTGTGCAGGCGCCCGGCCATCTCGCACACGAACGCAACGCGCTGCGCATAGGTGGCCTGGGGGGTGGGAAGGGGGGCGGTATCGGCAGACATGCTTCGTAGTATTACCCGAAGGCCGCCCCGGCTGAACAATCATGTCGCAGCGCACACACTTGGTGTGGACACGGACAAGGTATGCTGCGCGCAGGACGCCCCATGACGCCAAGCCAAGCCCCCCATCTCGAACAGGACGCGCAGGATCCCGGACTTGTCCGGCTCTCCGGCCACTGGACCCTGCACACCGCGCTGGACGCGGCCGAAGTGCTGCGCGGCATTCCCGACGGGCTGACCGGCATCGATGCCAGTGGCATCACCGTGCTCGACTCCGCCGGGGTATTGCAATTGCTGCGGGTGGCCCGTCGCGCCGACCTTGGCGAGCATGCGGTCAGCTTCCGCGACGAACACCGCGCACTGGTCTCCACCATCGAAGAAGTCGCCGATGACCGTCCGCGCGCCAAACGCGATTTCGGCGTACTGGCCGCGCTCGAGCGGTTGGGCGTCAGCGTGCATGGGATGGGCCACAACATCGTGGCGCTGGCCAGTTTCCTCGGCGAGAACCTGGTCAAGGGCGCGCGCCTGATCAAGGAACCGCGCCGTTTCCGTCTCACCGCCACGGTGGCGCAGATGGAACAGGTCGGACTGGACGCGGTGCCGCTGGTGGCGCTGCTGTCGTATCTGGTCGGTGCGGTGATCGCCTTCCTCGGCTCGACCATCCTGCGCGACTTCGGCGCGGAAATTTATGTAGTTGAGCTGGTCAACATCGCCTTCCTGCGCGAGTTCGCCGTGCTGCTGACCGCCATCGTGCTGGCCGGGCGCACCGCCAGCGCCTTCACCGCGCAGATCGGTGCGATGAAGGCGCGCGAGGAAATCGACGCGATGCGCACCCTCGGCCTGGACCCGATCGACCTGCTGGTGCTGCCGCGCCTGGTTGCGCTGTTGATCACCCTGCCGCTGCTGACCTTCATTGCGATGGTGGCCGGCCTGGCCGGTGGCATCACCGTGGGTGCGTTCGACCTGGGTATCCCACCGCAGATGTACATCGCGCGGATGCACGAGACCATGGAAGTGCGCAACATGCTGGTGGGGCTGTCCAAGGCGCCGGTGTTCGCACTGGTGATCGGCCTGATCGGCTGCCTGGAAGGCCTGAAGGTCGAAGGCACCGCGCAGTCGGTCGGTGAGCGCACCACCTCCAGCGTGGTGCAGGCCATTTCGCTGGTGATCATCCTCGACGCGTTCGCCGCGTTGTGGTTCATGAAGATGGGCTGGTAAGCGATGGCCACCGATACCGCCGCCCTGGCCACTACCGACGACACCACCGGCGACGATGCGGGTCTGGCCATCCGCGTGCGCGGGCTGACCAACCGCTTCGGCGCGCAGACCGTGCATGACAACCTCGACCTGGACGTGCGTCGCGGCGAAATTCTCGGCGTGGTCGGTGGCTCGGGTACCGGCAAGTCGGTGCTGATGCGCAGCATCCTGGGCCTGCGCGTTCCCGATGCGGGCCAGATCGAGGTGCTGGGCGTGGACGCGCGCTCGGACAATCCGGACAACCGCCTGCATATCGAACGCAACACCGGCGTGCTGTTCCAGGATGGCGCGCTGTTCTCCTCGCTGACAGTGGGCGAGAACGTGCAGGTGCCGTTGAAGGAACACCATCGCGAACTGCCCGAGCGCTGGCATTACGAGCTGGCCCTGCTCAAGGTGAAACTGGCCGGGCTGCCCGCCGATGCGATCAACAAGCTGCCCTCGCAGCTGTCCGGCGGCATGCGCAAGCGCGCCGGCCTGGCCCGTGCGCTGGCGCTGGACCCGCCGCTGCTGTTCCTGGACGAGCCCACCGCCGGCCTGGACCCGATTGGCGCGGCCGCCTTCGACCGGCTGATCAAGACCCTGCAGGAAGCGCTGGGGCTGACCGTGCTGCTGATCACACACGATCTGGACACGCTGTATGCGATCTGTGACCGGGTGGCGGTGCTGGCCGACCAGAAGGTGATCGCCAATGCCCCGTTGCACGAGATCGAACAACTGGACCACCCGTGGATCCAGGAATATTTCCACGGACCACGCGCGCGCGCTGCGCGCGATGCAAAGCACGAGAGCGAGTAAGCCATGGAAACCAAAGCCAATTACGTCCTGATCGGCGCGTTCACCCTGGTGGTGGGACTGGCGCTGCTGGCCTTCGGCCTGTGGGCCGCCAAGTACTCCTCCGACCGCACCTGGACCGAGTACCGGGTGGTGTTCCGCGAGGCGGTCACCGGGCTGTCGGTCGGCAGCCCGGTGCAGTACAACGGCATCGCGGTCGGCTCGATCACCGAACTGAACCTGGTGCCGGACGATCCGCGCCAGGTGGTCGCGCGGATCCGCCTGAACTCCAATACCCCGGTCAAGACCGACACCCGCGCCAAGCTGGCCATCACCAGCCTGACCGGGCCGTCGATCATCCAGCTCAGCGGCGGCACGCCCCAGTCCGCCGCGCTGACCGCGGTGAACAAGGACCCGGCCCCGATCATCCCGACCACCCCGTCGGCGCTGCAGAACATCACCGACGTGGCCAACCGCATCGTCGAGCGCATGGACCAGGTGCTCAGCGACCGCAACGTGGCCAGCATCAACGCCACGTTGGCCAACCTTGAGACCATCAGCGGCGGCCTGGCCGACCGCGACCAGGGCACCCAGGCGCTGCTGCTCAGCGCGCGCGATGCCGCGCGCAGCCTGGATGTCACCCTGAAAAGCACCAACGGCACCATACGGCGCCTGGACAAGAACCTGGTGCAGCAGCTGCCGCCGATCCTGGACAAGCTGGAAACCACCCTGTCCAAGCTGGATTCTGCCGCTGGCAACGCCGATTCGATCCTCGGCGAGAACCGCGCGGCGATCAACAGCTTCGCCAATGACGGCCTGGCTCAGCTGGGCCCGACCCTGACCGAGCTGCGCGGGCTGATCCGCGACCTGCGCCGGGTCAGCGACCGCCTCGACAACAACCCGGCACGCTATCTGCTGGGCCGTGACGCGCCCAAGGAGTTCGAACCCAAATGAGCCGCCCGACCCTTCCCCGATTCCTCCTGCCGGTCGCCCTGATCGCCGCCCTGGGTGGCTGCTCGCTGCTGGGCAGCAACGAACGCAGCGCGGTGACCATCTATTCGCCGATCGTGCGCATCCAGGCCGATCCCGGCTGGCCGAAGGTCGACTGGCAGCTGATCGTGGTCAAGCCCAGTGCCGCGCGCGTGGTCGACAGCCCGCGCATCAACGTACGCCCCTCGCCGTCCGAGCTGGAGGTGTACAAGGGGGTGAGCTGGGCGCAGCCGGCCACCGACATGCTCGATGACGCGCTGGTGCGCGGTTTCGAGGATTCCGGCCGCATCGCCGGCGTCGCCCGCGCCACCACCGGCATCCGCGCCGACTACAAGCTGGCCCTGGACGTACGTCGTTTCGAGGCCGATTACCGCGGCCAGGCCACGCCTGCCGCGCTGATCGAGGTCAACGCCAAACTGATCCACGTGGTCGACCAGCGGGTGGTGTCCGACCGCACGTTCCGCCAGGAACAGCCGGTGCCGAGCACCGCCACCGCCGATGTCGCCCGTGCGTTCGAGCAGAGCCTGCAGACCCTGACCACCGAGCTGGTCGGCTGGACGCTGGTAACCGGCCAGGCCGACTACCAGCAGGCGCAGGTCATGCCGGCCCGGCTGCGTCAATCCAGCGGAAAGTAAGGTTGATGCGCTCGGCCAGCGGCCGCGCGCTTTTCAGCAGGGCATGCTGGTAATGGCGTTGGGTCTGCCCGCCCATCAGCAGCACGTCGCCGTGCCCCAGCGTCACCTCGGCCTTGCGCGCATGGTCCTCGCGCCGCCGCAGCAGGAAGCGACGCTCGGCGCCCAGGCTCAGTGAGGCGATCAGGGGCGTCGGCCCGAGTTCGGGCTCGTTGTCACTGTGCCAGCCCATGCCATCGTCGCCATCGCGGTAGCGGTTGAGCAGCACGCTGTTGAAGGGCGTGCCGCAGAACGCGGCCAGCCGCTCGCGCAGCGGCAGCAACGCCGGATGCCACGGCGCTGGCACGAAGTCGGTGCCCGAATAGCGATAGCGCGCGGCCGGGTCGCCCATCCAGCAGCTCAGCCGCGGCGAATCGACCTGGCGCCCGAACATGCGGATGCGGTGGACCTCCCACGGCACGTCCTCGCGCAGGGTGCGCTGCAGGGCGTCGGCGTCGGTGGCGGGGAGCCAGTGGCGGTGCCAGTGGACCTGGGCGTCGGGAAGGTGGAGATCCATCGGCGAACGCTAGCACGCCCGCATTTGCCGGTGCGCGGGCAAAGCCCGAGAATGGCCCACCCGTTATAGTGTTGGAGCCTGCATGCCTGCTGTCGTTTTCCCTTGGGTCCAGGCCCGTTGCGCGTGACCACGCTCAAGGCCAGGCTGCGTCAGGCGGTCTTCGTGGCGCTGCGCGCCGGATTCCGCGCACTGCCGCTGTCCGACGGGCAGCGTGATCGACTCCGCGCGCGCTTCCTGCGCGACCATGGCGACTGGGTGCCGCCACCGCCACGCGGCCGTGTTGATGCCGCGCCTGCGGCCGTCCATCGCCCCCTGTCGCGCGCCGATGAAGCCGCGATCGGTTACGTGCCGCATCGCGCCGATGCCCTGCCCGAGCAGCTGCCCGCCACGCTGGTGGCGTTCTACCTGCCGCAGTTCCACCCGTTCACCGAGAACGATGCGTGGTGGGGCAAGGGCTTTACCGAGTGGCGCAACGTCACCCGCGCCCTGCCTCAGTTTGAGGGCCACATCCAACCGCGACTGCCCGCCGACCTGGGCTTCTACGACCTGCGCAACCCGCAGGTGATGCGCGACCAGGCGCAGTTGGCCCGCGAATACGGCATCGGCGCGTTCTGCTTCTATTACTACTGGTTCAGCGGCACCACGTTGATGGAGGCGCCGCTGCGCCAGTGGCTGGCCGACGACAGCATCGACCTGCCGTTCTGCCTGTGCTGGGCCAATGAAAACTGGGCACGGCGCTGGGACGGCCGCGACGAAGACATCCTGATCGGCCAGCAGCACAGTGCCGAGGACGACCTGGCCTTCATCGCCCACGTCGCCGACTACCTGCGCGATCGCCGCGCCTTGAAGGTGGACGGCAAGCCGATGCTGCTGGTCTACCGCCCGCACCTGCTGCCCGATGCACGCGCCACCGCCCAGCGCTGGCGGCAGTGGTGCCTGGACAACGGCATCGGCGAGATCCACCTGGCCTATGTGCAGGGCTTCGAGCGTCCGGATCCGCGCGACATCGGCTTCGACGCCGCGGTCGAGTTTCCGCCGAACATGAGCAACCCGCGCTCGCTCACCGCCGACCAGTTCCTGATCAATCCCGAGTTCCACGGCGACGTGCGCGACTGGCGCGAACTGGCAGCTGAGATCGCCGCACGACCGCTGCCGTCCTACACGCTATACCCCGGGGTCAACCCGGGCTGGGACAACGAAGCGCGCCGCTCCGGCAAGGGCCGCGTCTACCTGCACGCCTCGCCGCGTGGGTATGGCGATTGGCTGTCGACCACCGTGCACACGCGCCTGGCCGCCGCGCCGGCCAACCAGCGCCTGGTGTTCATCAACGCCTGGAACGAGTGGGCCGAAGGCGCAGTGCTGGAGCCGGATGCACGGCTGGGGCATGCGTATCTGGAGGCGACGCGGAAGGCGCTGCAGGCGCCGGCGGCCGGCACGGCCACGGCGCGACCGTGCGTGGTGATTCACGCCTGGCACATGCCGGAATTGGCGACACTTCTCGATCAGCTCAAGACGAGCGCGTTGGCGTGCCGCCTGGTCGTCACCACCGCACCGGAGCATCGCAGCGCGGTGGATGCCGCGCTGCGGCAGGCCGAGCTGCGCGGGGAGGTGCTGGTCTACCCCAACCATGGCCGCGACATCCTGCCCTTCCTCCAGGTCGCCGAGCTGCTGCTCGGGCAGGGCGAGGACGTGGTGCTCAAACTGCATACCAAGCGCTCCACGCACATGCAGCAAGGCGCGCAGTGGCGCGATGAAATGCTGCGGCAGCTGCTGCTCGATGGCCACGCCGCACAGGCCGTGGAGGCGTTCGGCCACGACCCGTCGCTGGGCCTGCTGGCACCGCGAGGCCACCTGCTGCCGGTCCGCGACTTCATCGGTGGCAACGCGTCGGCACTGGTCCGCCTGCAGGCCAGGCTTGGCCTGTCAGTGGCGCCCCTGGACGCGCCCTTCAGCGCTGGCAGCATGTTCTGGGTACGGCTGGCGGCACTGCGCCCGCTGTTGGACGCGCACCTGTACCGCAGCATGTTCGAACCCGAGCAAGGACAGATCGACGGTACGGCGGCGCATGCAATCGAGCGCCTGCTGGGTGCGGTGTGCATGCATGCCGGCTTTACGTTGGACAGCCTTGGCAAGGGCGAATCGGACGCAGGCCGATACGCCTACGCCAAGCGCGGGTGAGCTGCCGCCCCGGCTGGCCGGGGCGGCGCCATCCCCCTCAGGCGGCAGCGAACGCCACGCCGGTCTTTTCCTTCAGCTCATCCACGCCCACGCCCGGTGCAGCCTCCACCAGCACCAGCCCGGCGTCGGTGACGTCGAACACGGCCAGGTCGGTGATGATGCGGTCGACCACGCCCACGCCGGTCAGCGGCAGCGTGCACTCGGGCAGGATCTTGTGCTCGCCGTTCTTGGCGGTGTGCTCCATCAGCACCACCACGCGCTGCACGCCGGCGACCAGATCCATCGCCCCGCCCATGCCCTTGACCATCTTGCCCGGCACCATCCAGTTGGCCAGGTCGCCCTTGTCGGTGACCTGCATCGCGCCGAGGATGGCCAGGTTGATGTGCCCGCCGCGGATCATCGCGAAGCTGTCGTGGCTGCCGAAGTAGCTCGCGCCCGGGCGTGCGGTCACGGTCTGCTTGCCGGCATTGATCAGGTCGGCATCGACCTCGGCCTCGGTCGGGAACGGGCCGATGYCAAGCAGCCCATTCTCGGACTGCAGCCACACGTCCACGCCATCGGGGATGTGGTTGGCCACCAGCGTCGGCAGGCCGATGCCCAGGTTCACATAGGCGCCATCGGTGAGTTCACGCGCGGCGCGCGCGGCCATTTCATCGCGGGTCCACGCCATGTCAGTTGCCCTCCGCACGCACGGTGCGCTGTTCGATTCGCTTTTCAGGATGCGGGTTGTGCACGATGCGGTGCACGTAGATGCCCGGCAGGTGCACCTGGTCCGGGTCGATGCTGCCGACCGGCACCACCTCTTCGACCTCGACGATGCACAGCTTGCCGGCCATCGCGCAGGCCGGGTTGAAGTTGCGTGCGGTCTTGCGGAATACCAGGTTGCCCGATGCGTCGGCCTTCCACGCCTTGACCAGCGCGACGTCGGCACGCAGCGCGGTTTCCATCACGTAGTGCTTGCCGTCGAATTCGCGGATTTCCTTGCCCTCGGCCACCACCGTGCCGTAGCCGGTGGCGGTGAAGAACGCCGGAATACCCGCACCGCCGGCGCGCAGGCGCTCGGCCAGGGTGCCCTGCGGATTGAACTCCAACTGCAGTTCACCGGCCAGGTACTGACGCTCGAATTCCTTGTTCTCGCCCACGTAGGACGAAATCATCTTCTGGATCTGCCGGGTTTCCAGCAGTTGGCCCAGGCCGAAGCCATCCACCCCGGCATTGTTGGAGATCACGGTCAGGCCCTTGACCCCGGTGTCGCGCAACGCGGCGATCAGCGCCTCGGGGATGCCGCACAGGCCGAACCCGCCGACCGCCAGGGTCTGGCCATCGGCGACCACACCGTCCAGGGCTTCGGCGGCGCTGGCGTACTGCTTGCCACGCCGTCCGGCATTGTCTGGGGACTTGCTCATCTACGCCCTCACCTCGTTGATGTAAGCGGGCATTGTAGCGAGTACGCAGGGCATTCCCGGCCCGCCCGGAGAAGCGTCCACCCACGGCCCGGCATGAAAACGATTCCCATACATGGCTGCGGCTACACTAATCCACTGACTGTCAGAAGGACTGGAATACATGACGCTCCCCGCATTCAAGGCATACGACATCCGCGGCCGCGTGCCGGACGAACTGAACGAAGACCTGGCCCGCCGCATCGGCGTGGCGCTGGACGCGCAGCTCGCCCCCGGCACCGTGGTGGTCGGCCATGACATCCGCCTGACCAGCCCGGCCCTGCAGGACGCGCTGGCTGCCGGCCTGCGTGGCGCCGGGCGCGACGTGCTGGACATCGGCCTGTGCGGGACCGAGGAGGTCTATTTCCAGGTCGACCACCTCAAGGCAGCCGGCGGGGTGATGGTCACCGCCAGCCACAACCCGATGGACTACAACGGGATGAAGCTGGTCAAGGAGCAGGCCCGTCCCATCAGTTCGGACACCGGCCTCCTGGCGATCTCCGACGCGGTCGAAGCCGATACCGCCGCGCCGGTCGATGCCACGGGCAGCCTGCAGACGCATCCGGACAAGAGTGCTTACATCGACCATCTGCTCAGCTACGTCGATCGCACCGCCCTCAAGCCGCTCAAGCTGGTGGTCAATGCTGGCAACGGTGGCGCCGGCCCGATCGTCGACCTGCTGGCCCCGCACCTGCCGTTCGAGTTCATCCGCATCTGCCACGAGCCCGATGGCAGTTTCCCCAACGGCATTCCCAATCCGCTGCTGCCGGAAAACCGTGCGTTGACCGCGCAGGCCGTGCGCGAGCACGGTGCGGATTTCGGCATTGCCTGGGACGGCGACTTCGACCGCTGCTTCTTCTTCGACCACAACGGCCGTTTCATTGAAGGCTATTACCTGGTCGGCCTGCTGGCCAAGGCGATCCTGGCACGCCAGCCGGGCGGCAAGATCGTGCACGACCCGCGCCTGACTTGGAACACCGTGGAGATGGTCGAAGACGCGGGCGGGCAGCCGGTGCTGTGCAAGAGCGGGCACGCCTTCATCAAGGAAAAGATGCGCAGCGAAAACGCCGTGTATGGCGGTGAGATGAGCGCGCACCATTATTTCCGCGAGTTCGCCTACGCCGACTCGGGCATGATCCCGTGGCTGCTGATTGCCGCGCTCGTCTCCGAATCCGGCCGCTCGCTGGCCGATCTGGTGGAAGCGCGCATGGCCAAGTTCCCGTGCAGTGGTGAGATCAACTTCAAGGTCGCCGACGCCAAGGCCGCAGTTGCCCGGGTGATGGACCATTACGCCGCGCAGTCGCCGGCACTGGACCACACCGACGGCATCAGCGCCGACTTCGGCCAGTGGCGCTTCAACCTGCGCAGCTCCAACACCGAACCGCTGCTGCGCCTGAACATCGAAACGCGTGGCGATGCCGCCCTGCTGCAGCAGCGCACCGATGAAATCTCCCAGCTGCTCACGGCCTCCTGAGGCACCGCCCCGATGAACGATCTGCTCCCCGTCATCCTGTCCGGTGGCTCCGGTACCCGGCTGTGGCCGCTCTCGCGCGAGGCCTACCCCAAGCAGTTCCTGGCCCTGGCCGGGGACCTGACGATGCTGCAGGCCACCTGGCAGCGGGTTGCACCGATTGCCGGCCGCGCGCCGCTGGTGGTGGCCAACGAAGAGCATCGTTTCGTGGCCGCCGAACAGCTGCAGCAGCTGGGCGTGCAGCCGCTGGCGATTCTGCTCGAGCCGGTGGGCCGCAACACCGCCCCGGCGATCGCGGTGGCGGCGCTGGAAGCCACCCGTGACGGCGAGGACGCGGTGCTGCTGGTGCTGCCCTCGGACCACGTGATTGCCGATGAAGCGGCCTTCCGCGCCGCCGTGCTGCGTGCACTGCCCGCCGCGCGCGACGGCAAGCTGGTCACCTTCGGAATCGTGCCGACCGGGCCGGAAACCGGCTATGGCTACATCAAGGCCGCCTCGGGCGGCGAGGTGCGCGCGGTGGATCGCTTCGTCGAGAAGCCCGACGCCGAGACCGCCCGGCAATACGTCGGTTCGGGCGAGTATTTCTGGAACAGCGGCATGTTCCTGTTCAAGGCATCGCGTTACCTGGCCGAGCTGGAGAAATTCAATCCGGCCATGCTGTCGGCCAGCCGCACCGCCTGGGAACAGGCACGGCGCGATGCAGACTTTACCCGGCTGGGCAAAGAGGCATTCACGGCGGTGCCGTCTGATTCCATCGACTACGCGGTGATGGAAAAGACCGCCGATGCGGTGGTGGTGCCGCTGGATGCCGGTTGGAACGATGTCGGCTCGTGGACCGCGCTGCGCGATGTATCGGCGCAGGACAGCGACGGCAACGCCCATCATGGCGATGTGATCGCCA
This sequence comes from Stenotrophomonas sp. P5_A9, assembly GCF_056400525.1. Classification (NCBI taxonomy): domain Bacteria; kingdom Pseudomonadati; phylum Pseudomonadota; class Gammaproteobacteria; order Lysobacterales; family Lysobacteraceae; genus Stenotrophomonas; species Stenotrophomonas sp. P5_A9. Next base: position 25,138 of record NZ_JBFULC010000034.1, on the reverse strand, counting down.
TCGACTGCCGCAACACCTATGCCTACGGCGAGCGCCTGATTGCGCTGGTCGGGCTGGATGATGTGATCGTGGTCGAAACCGATGACGCGGTGATGGTCGGCAGGAGCGACCGCATGCAGGAGATCAAGCAGGTGGTGGCGCGCCTGAAGGCCGACGCCCGTCCCGAAGCGACCTGGCACCGCAAGGTGTATCGCCCGTGGGGGGCCTACGACTCGATCGACCATGGCGAGCGTTTCCAGGTCAAGCGCATCACCGTCAAACCCGGTGCCACGCTGAGCCTGCAGATGCACCACCACCGTGCCGAGCACTGGATCGTGGTCAGCGGTACCGCTGAAGTGACCCGCGGCGAGGAAGTGCTGCTGCTCACCGAAAACCAGAGCACCTATATTCCGCTGGGTGTGACGCACCGGTTGAAGAACCCGGGCAAGTTGCCGCTGGAGCTGATTGAAGTGCAGTCCGGCAGCTACCTGGGCGAGGACGATATCGTGCGGTTCGAGGATACCTACGGTCGTACGTGATCGATGGGCACCGCAGAGACAAAAAAACCCGGCCAAGGCCGGGTTTTTCATTGTCCGGTAGAGCCATGCCGTGCATGGCTGACGCGGTGCGGGCGATCCGCAGTGCAGCTTCAGAGCGCTGCGATCACCTGCTTCAAACCATCCTGCCAACTGGGCAGCGCAATGCCGAAATCCGACTCGAGCTTGCTGACGTCCAGGTGCGAATACGCCGGGCGCTTGGCCGGGGTCGGGTAGTCGGCGGTGGTGATCGCTTCCACCTTCGGCGCGCGCGCCAGCTTTCCGGCTGACACCGCCTCGGCAAAGATCGCCTCGGCAAAGCCATGCCAGCTGGTTTCACCCGCAGCGGTCAGGTGCCAGGTGCCCGACAGGCCACCGGCATGCTGCAAGGCCTGCGCGGTGACATCGGCGATCAGCGCCGCCGGGGTCGGCGTGCCGATCTGGTCGGCCACCACGCGCAGTACGTCGCGGTCAGCGCCCACCCGCAGCATGGTGCGCAGGAAGTTGGCGCTATGCGAGGCATACACCCATGCGGTGCGGAAGATCAGATGACGGCCGCCGGCCGCGCGGATGTCTTCTTCACCGGCCAGCTTGCTGGCGCCGTACACGCCCAGCGGCGCAGTGGCATCGTCTTCGCGGTACGGGCGGGTGCCCTGCCCGTCGAACACGTAATCGGTGGAGTAATGCACCAGCGGCACACCGGCAGCGGCGCACCAGCGCGCGATGACGCCCGGCGCTTCGGCGTTGGCGCGCCAGGCCGCATCGCGCTCTTCTTCTGCGCGGTCCACCGCCGTATAGGCGGCCGCATTGACCACCACGTCCGGACGAACGCGATCCAGCAGCGCAACCAGCGACGCGGGCTCGTTGAAGTCGGCCGTTTCGCAGGCACTGCCATCGGGCAGCGCGCCACTACGGGTGGTCGCTACGATCGTGCCCAGCGGTGCCAGCGCGCGCTGCAGTTCCCGGCCCAACTGGCCATTGCCGCCAAACAGCAGCACCGTCACGGCTGGTAGACCGGCAGGCGGTCTTCGGCGATGTCCTTCAGGAACGGCGCGGCCTCATCCTTGGCCGACAGCGTCGGGCCACTGATCGGCCAGTCCACGGCGATGTCGGCATCATTCCAGCGCACGCCGGCATCGAAGTCCTTCAGATACACCTCGGTGCACAGGTAGCTGAAGACCGCACGCTCGGACAGCACCGCAAAGCCATGCGCGAAGCCTTCCGGGATCCAGAACTGCTTCTTGTTCTCCGCACTCAGCACCACCGCTTCCCACTGGCCGAAGGTCGGCGAGCCGCGACGGATATCCACCGCCACGTCGTACACCTCACCTTCGAGCACGCTGACCAGCTTGCCCTGCGGCCGCGGCCACTGGTAATGCAGGCCGCGCAGCACGCCCTTGGCCGAGGTGGAGACGTTGCTCTGCACGAACTTGGTCGGCAGACCGTGCTGGCCGAAACGCTCGGCATTCCAGGTCTCGAAGAAGAAGCCGCGCTCGTCGCCGAACACCGCCGGCTCGATCACCACGCAGCCCGGCAGTTTGGTCTCAATTACTTTCACGGCACCACTCCTCGTACAGCCAGTTTATGCAGGTATTGGCCGTAGCCGTTCTTGATCAGCGGGGCGGCCAGAGCCTCCAGTTGCTCGGCGTTGATCCAGCCCTGGCCGAAGGCGATTTCTTCCGGGCAGCAGACCTGCAGGCCCTGTCGGGTCTGGATGGTCTCGATGAAGTTGGACGCCTCCAGCAGCGACTGGTGGGTGCCGGTATCCAGCCACGCGTAGCCGCGACCCAGCGCCTCCAGATGCAGATTGCCTTCGCGCAGATAGCGCTGGTTGAGATCGGTGATCTCCAGCTCGCCGCGCGGCGACGGCTTCAGCTCGGCCGCGTGGTGGCTGGCGTTGCCGTCGTAGAAATACAGGCCGGTCACCGCGTAGTTGGAACGCGGATTGGCCGGCTTCTCGACCAGGTCGATCACCTTGCCGGCCTTGTCGAACTCGGCCACGCCGTAGCGCTCCGGATCGTTGACCCAATAGCCGAACACGGTCGCGCCGTGATCGCGCTCGTCGGCATTGCGCAGCACTTCCCGCAGGCCATGGCCGTGGAAGATGTTGTCGCCCAGTACCAGGCAGCTCGGTTTGCCGTCGACGAAGTCACGACCAATGAGATAAGCCTGCGCCAGCCCGTCCGGACTCGGCTGCACGGCGTACTGGATGTTCATGCCCCACTGCGAGCCGTCGCCCAGTAGGGTCTGGAACAGCGCCTGCTCGTGCGGCGTGTTGATGATCAGCACGTCGCGGATCCCCGCCAGCATCAGCACGCTGAGCGGGTAATAGATCATCGGCTTGTCGTACACCGGCAGCAGCTGCTTGCTGACGCCCTTGGTGATCGGATACAGGCGTGTGCCCGAACCGCCCGCGAGGATGATGCCCTTGCGTTGAGTCATGCGAATTTCCTCTTTACTGGTGATCACCGCCCTCAGGCGGTGGTGCCGATGCGCTGCAGGCGGTAGCTGCCGTCGAGCACGCCGTTGACCCATTCCTGGTTGTCCAGGTACCAGTCCACGGTGAAGCCGATGCCCTGCTCGAAGGTGTACTTCGGCTCCCAACCGAGCTGGTCCTTCAACTTGCTGGCGTCGATCGCGTAGCGGCGGTCATGGCCGGGGCGGTCGGTGACATAAGTGATCTGGCTGCTGCGCGGCTGGCCGTCCTCGCGCGGGCGGCGCGCATCGAGCAGCGCGCAAATTGCGTGCACCACCTCGATGTTCTGCTTTTCCGAGTTGCCGCCCACGTTGTAGGTCTCGCCGACCTGGCCCTTGGCCAGCACCGTGCGGATCGCTTCGCAGTGGTCGCTGACGAACAGCCAGTCGCGTACCTGCTTGCCGTCGCCATAGACCGGCAGCGGCTCGCCGGCCAGCGCCTTGGCGATCACCAGCGGGATCAACTTTTCCGGGAAGTGGTACGGACCGTAGTTGTTGGAGCAGTTGGTGGTCAGCACCGGCAAGCCGTAGGTGTGGTGGAACGCCCGCACCAGGTGGTCGGAGGCCGCCTTGGACGCCGAATACGGCGAGTTGGGCGCGAACGGGGTGGTTTCGGTGAACTTGCCGGTCGCGCCCAGGGTGCCGTACACCTCGTCGGTGGACACGTGCAGGAAGCGGAAGGCCGCGCCCTTGTCGGCCGGCAGCGCCTTCCAATAGTCGCGCACGGTCTCGAGCAGGGCCAAGGTGCCGACCACGTTGGTCTGGATGAACGCACCCGGGCCATCGATGGAGCGATCCACATGGCTTTCGGCGGCGAAGTTCAGCACCGCGTCGGGCTGGTGCTCGGCCAGCAGGCGCGCCACCAGGGACTGATCACCGATGTCGCCGTGCACGAACACGTGATCCGGGTTGCCGTCCAGCGGCGCCAACGTCTTCAGGTTGCCGGCGTAGGTCAGCGCATCGAGGTTGACCACCTTGACGCCCTTGGCGACCGCTTCGAGTACAAAGTTACCGCCAATGAATCCGGCTCCGCCGGTGACAAGCCATGTGGGCACTACCCGTTCTCCTGTTCGGTTCTAAAGTCTCCGGCCGCCAATGCAGCGCTCCGGATGCAGCGCTACAGGATACAGGTGGGCGGTCTTCACGACTGCCTGCCGGACGTGAACGAAACCGCTGGGATGCGCATTTTGTGCCGCGCCGCAACATAACCATACGCATTCGCATGGTTGCCTTCGGCCAGTTAGAATCGCGGTCCCACCCCCGAACCGGTTGCTGTCTACAGAACCGGACGTTCCCCCGTTATTGAAGGATCCAGCACCAGATGAAAATCCTCGTCGCGTACAAGCGCGTGGTGGACTACAACGTCCGCATTCAGGTCAAGCCGGACGGTTCCGGCGTGGTCACCGACGGCGTCAAGCTGTCCCCCAACCCGTTCGATGAGATCGCGCTGGAAGAAGCGCTGCGTCTGCGCGACCAGGGCATCGCCACCGAAGTCGTGGTGGCCACCATCGCCCCCGCCGACGCCCAGGCCCACCTGCGCAACGGCCTGGCCATGGGCGCCAACCGTGCCATCCACGTGGTCACCGACCAGGCCATCCAGCCGCTGACCGCCGCGCGCACCCTGCTCAAGCTGGTGGAGAAGGAACAGCCGGACCTGGTCATCCTCGGCAAGCAGGCCATCGACGACGACGCCAACCAGACCGGCCAGATGCTGGCCACGCTGTGGGGCCGCCCGCAGGCGACCTTTGCCAGCAAGCTGCAGATCGACGGCGGCAAGGCCACGGTCACCCGTGAAGTCGATGCCGGCCTGGAAACGCTGGAAGTGGACCTGCCGGCGGTGGTCACCACCGACCTGCGCCTCAATGAGCCGCGCTTCATCAAGCTGCCGGACATCATGAAGGCCAAGGCCAAGCCGATGGAAACCCTGCAGCTGGCCGACCTCGGCGTGGACGCCGCCGATACCTTCAAGACCACCCAGTACGCCGCGCCGGTCAAGCGCAGCAAGGGCGTGATGGTCAAGGACGCGGCCGAACTGGTCGCCGCACTCAAGCAGAAGGGGTTGCTGTAATGACCAAGATCCTCGTTGTCGCCGAGCACCACGACGGCAAGCTCAACGCCGCCACCGCCAAGACCGTCAGTGCCGCCGCCGCCATCAGCGGTGCCAGCATCGACGTGCTGGTGCTGGCCGCCGACCCGGCCGCCGCGGCCGCGGAAGCCGCCCAGCTGGCCGGCGTGGCCAAAGTGCTGACCGTGGCCAACCCCGCCAACGCGCAGGCGCTGGCCCAGGTGCTGGCCCCGCAGATCGCGCAGCTGGCCAAGGGATACACCCACGTGTTCGGCCCGTCGACCACCTTCGGCAAGGACCTCATGCCCTGCGTGGCCGCCCTGCTGGGCGTCAACCAGGTCTCGGACCTGATGACCGTCGAAGGCAGCCACAGCTTCAAGCGCCCGATCTACGCGGGCAACGCGATCATCACCGTCGACGTGCCGGCCGACCAGATCGTGGTCGCCACGGTGCGTGCCGCGTCCTGGCCGGAAGCCGCCAAGGGCGGCAATGCCACCGTGGAAGCGGCCAGCGTCGATGCGGCCCTGCCGACCCACACCCGCTTCGTCGGCCTGGCCGCCGGTGCCACCGACCGCCCGGACCTGCAGAGCGCCAAGCGCGTGGTCTCTGGCGGCCGTGGCGTGGGTTCGGAAGAGAACTTCAAGGTGATCTTCCAACTGGCCGACAAGCTCGGCGCCGCCGTCGGTGCCTCGCGCGCCGCCGTGGACGCCGGCTATGTGCCCAGCGACCTGCAGGTGGGCCAGACCGGCAAGATCATCTCGCCGGAGCTGTATGTGGCCGTGGGCATCAGCGGCGCGATCCAGCATCTGACCGGGATCAAGGACGCCGGCACGATCGTGGCGATCAACAAGGACCCGGATTCGCCGATCTTCGAGATCGCCGATATTGGGTTGGTGGGTGATCTGTTCACGTTGTTGCCGGAGCTGGAAGCGGCGTTGTAAGGCAAACGCGCCAGCGCGGCATTTGAAGGCCGGAATCCCCAGTGGATTCCGGCTTTTTTCATTTGGCCACGCCGGTTGTCGCGTATCAGCATCGGACGAGGTGCGTGCCGGGGATACGTTGGGGTGCGCTTGATTTGCTATCGACCACACAGAACGTGGCGGAAAGATCGATCAGTATTTCAGTCCCATGGCACACCCCGTATGATACTGCCCATCACGCGGACTTAACTTGGGCCGCAGGGAAAGCAGGGCCTTACAGGGAGCGTTGCAGGGAAGATCCGACTGGATCGTCCGTTCAGATAATGAAGATCTCAGATTCGACCCTCCTCCGGCGGCTTCCCGCGTGGGGAACGTGCGTCGCAGGACTCTCGACCCTTGTCCTGCTGTTCCGAATGCTGCGCTTCCAGGCAGCTACGGACCTCGCTGTGTTTGCCGCAAGCTGCGCGCTCGAGCTTGTGCTGCTGGATTTGGCAACGCGGCTGACGCTGCGCTTGCGCTTCGTGCCGTTGCGCATCCTGATGCTGGTGCTGCCCGCGCTTGCTGGTTGCATCTACATGGCCCAGCTCTATTCGATCTGGATTTCCGGCGGCCTCATTCCTCCGATCGCATTCGCCAACCAGGAAGTGGTCGGGTTGATCGCATTCGATGGCATCTATGCGCTGTTGGCGGTATTCCTGACAGCGTTCATCGGACATGCCTGCGTGGTCCGCACCACATACAAGCCACTATCGCGTCGCATCACCGCGGTTGTCATTCTGGTGCTGGGTACAGGCTATGCCGCGCTGTTGGCCATTCAGCCACTGGCCCGTGGCATCGTGGTCGCGCGCGGGGAAGCACCGATCTCTTCTTTCCTTCGCTCGGCCGCCACGTCGGCCGGCATGAGTGGCCAGGTCCAGATCAGCGCAGCCGAACTGATCGAGGCGCGCGCCGAGTTCTCGCGGCGCACCGTCTATCAGCAGGGTTTCCCGGAGGCGTTTACCCACGCGCTACCCGAGCGGCCGAACGTCATTGTGATCTTCACCGAGGGCATGTCGGCCCGGTGGATGGATACCTACGGCAGCCGGCACCCGGGCGTAACGCCCAATCTGGACCGCCTTGCTGGTGGCTCGCTTGTGTTCAGCAACTACTACAACCACACCGCCGCCACCTTCCGCGGGTTGCGCGGGCAGTTGACCTCGGGCCACCAGGAGGTGGATGGCTACAACCAGGAAGGCACCGGAATCGGGCAGCGCGATGTCTCCGACGATATCACCGCGATCTCGCGGATCAGCATTCCCGAGGTCCTGCGCGCGCAGGGGTACCGCAGCATGTTCTTCCTGTCCCAGCAGGAGTATCTGAACAAGATGGTCGAAACGCTGGGCTTCGACCGCGTGCTGGGGCGTGATTATCTATATGACCACTACCTGAGCGGTGGTGGCGAAGGCGAGCGTCCCAAGTATCTCTCCGACAGCGCGTTGTTCGACACCATGCTGACCGAACTTGAGTCGCAGCCCCACGGCCAGCCCTTCTTCGCCGCTGCCTACAACTTTCAGACGCACGCGTTTCTGGACGGCGAGTACGCCTATGCGGGCGGCGACAACCCGCTGCTCAACCGCTTCCATACCTACGACCGCGATCTCGGCCGGTTCATTGACCGTTTCATGGCAAGCCGCCTGCATGAGAACACGCTGCTGGTGTTCACCGCCGACCACTCCACCTTCCCCGGACCCAACGCGGTCCGGGCAGATGACCGCGTCCACGGGTACTTCGTCGATACCATCCCGTTGCTGATGTACTGGAAAGGTGCCGAGCACCGGATGATCGACGTGGCCGGCAAGAATTCGCTGGACCTGGCGCCATCGCTGATCAGCCTGCTCGGGGTGAAGAAGGCCCACAACCTGTTTCTCGGCTGCACATTTTTCGAAAAGTGCGCAGTGGACAAGGTCTCCAACCTCGGCGCCGAATACATCCTGACCGATGGCGACGGCTCCTATTCGGAGTACTACGTCCCGCCGTCGCAGAAGACCTACTACGAAGAGAGCAAGCGAGTCATCGAACGCTACAAGTCGATGGATATGGTCATCGACGCCGACTGAGTTGCCGACATCGCCCGATTCGGCCGGCTTCCGCTGGATACGACGGATGCCAGGGATCTGAAGCAGTGAGGCACCCCTTTCAGCCCATCTGCTTCAAAAGCGACACCCGATTTTGGTACAATTTCCGGTTCGACCAGCAGCTGCCAGAAAGCGGAGCTCCGACCCATGCGCCCGCTTCACGATAGCCCCCTCGCACCCGATCCGGACACCAAGCGGAAGCGCTCGGTCGCTTTTCTGCTGGTTATCGGTGCCGGCTATCTGGGGCTGTTGGTGTATCTGGACCACGGCACCGGGATCCTGTCGAGGCTGGCGGACCTGTCGGGCCCTCTTGCCGTATGCGCGGTACTGGTCCTGCTCAGCTTCGCGATTCGCTACCAGCGCTGGCATACCGCGCTGTCCGCCCAAGGACATCGCGCGTTTCCGTGGTGGGCGGGCCTACGCGCGTACCTGGCCGGCTTCGCCTTTACCGCATCCCCTGGCAAGGCCGGGGAGCTGCTGCGGATCCGCTATTTCGGGATGTTCCAGGTGCCGCCCAGGACGGTGCTGGGCACCTTCATCTACGAGCGTGGGCTCGATCTGCTGGTCATAGTCTTCCTTGGACTCGGCGCGGCCACGCTGATCCCGGCTTTTGGCCTGCTGGTCGGCGTCGTGCTGGGATTCCTTCTGGCGCTGTGCCTGGCCGTCGCCTGGCCGTGGCTGCAGGCCACCCTGGACAGCGTCGCCGCCCGACTGCCGGGCAAACGGGTTCGTCAGCTCGCCAACTTCCTGCTCAGTGGCGCCAGGGATGCCGGACCGCTGCTGCACCTGCGCACCCTCGGCCCAGGAATCGCCCTGGGTGCGCTCGCCTGGTCCCTCACCGCAGCCGCATTCGCCTACCTGTGCCACGCGATGGGCATCCCCCTGGCCTGGCAGCATGCGCTGGGCATCTATCCGGTCGCGATGCTGGCAGGTGCGGTATCGTTCGTGCCGGGCGGCGTGGGCACCACCGAAGCGGCCATCGTGGTGATGTTGGGCGCATTGGGAACCTCGCTCGATGTCGCACTGGCCGCTGCCGTCGGTATCCGCCTGGTCAGCCTCTGGATGGCCGTCGCAGTGGGGATGCTGGCCATGCTCAGCCTCGAACTGCCGTCCAGCCGCCACGGGATGCGCTGAGTGGACCACCGCACTGCAAGCTTGATTTCCTTGGACGAGAACACTGCTTTTTCCATGCACAACGTGCCCACAACCGCCGGAGTCCTGAATCTTGGCCATTGAACATCGTGCCCTCTGCGTGGACCTGGACGGCACGCTGCTGCGCAGCGACATCCTCTATGAATCGCTCCTCGCCCTGCTCGCCCGCAACCCGCTGTATCTGTTCCTGATCCCGTTCTGGCTACTCGGCGGCAAGGCGGCGGTCAAGCGCCAGCTGGCATCCCGCGTGCAGCTGCCTGCCGAGACCCTGCCCTACGACGAGCGCGTGCTGGAGATTCTGCGGACCACTACGCAGCGACCGCGCGTGCTGTGCACCGCGTCGGACCAGATGCTGGTGCAGCCGATCGCCGACCATCTGGGCCTGTTCGAAGAGGTGATGGCCAGCGATGGCCACACCAACCTGTCCGGCCACAACAAGGGCAAGGCGCTGGCCGAGCGCTTCGGCGAACGCGGCTTCGACTACATGGGCAATGGCCGGGTCGACCTGCAGGTCTGGGCGCACGCCGGCGGCGCCATCGTGGTCAACAACGGTGAGGGCCTGGCCCGCGAGGCGGCCAAGCGCACCGAGGTGCTGGCGCACCTGCCCGCGCAGAATGGGGGCCTGCTGACCTGGATCAAGGCGCTGCGCATCTATCAGTGGTTGAAGAACCTGCTGGTGCTGGTGCCGCTGCTGACCGCGCACCGCTTCCTCGACCCCACAGCACTGGTGGATGCCGGCACGGCGTTCCTGGCCTTTGGTCTGTGCGCCTCGGGCGTGTATCTGCTCAACGACCTGCTCGACCTCACCCCCGACCGGATGCACCCGCGCAAGCGCAAACGTCCGTTCGCGGCCGGTACGCTGCCGCTGCTGCACGGTCTGCTGGTCGCGCCGCTGTTGACCCTGGCCGGGTTCGCATTGGCGTTGCTGTGCAGCCCGTCGTTCGCGTTGGTATTGCTGTGCTACTACGTGATGACGTTGGGCTACTCGCTGCAGCTCAAGCGCATCGTCATGATCGACGTGGTGCTGCTGGCCGCGCTGTATACCGTGCGCATCATCGGCGGCACCGTGGCGATCGGCTCGGAACTGTCGTTCTGGCTGCTGGCGTTCTCGATGTTCGTCTTCCTCAGCCTGGCGATGCTCAAACGCTACACCGAGCTGGCTTCGGCCCTGGCCAATGGCAAGGAGCTGGCGATCGGACGCGGCTACTCGGTCGCCGACCTCCCCTTGGTGCAGTCGCTCGGCGCGGCCGCCGGTTACATCGGCGTGCTGGTGTTCGCGCTGTACATCAACAGCCCCGAGAGCATGGAGCTGTACCGCCATCCCAAGGTGCTGTGGCTGCTGTGCCCGATCCTGCTGTACTGGATCAGTCGCATGTGGATCGTGTCCCATCGCGGCGACATGCACGATGACCCGATTGTATTCGCCGCCACCGACCGTGGCAGCCAGATGGTCATCGCGCTGGGCGTGGTGATCGTGCTGGCCGCGATATGAGGTCTGCCGGCGGCCAGTCCTGGGGGCGTTACCCCCGGGCGACACAGCAGCTGGCGCCGGTCACCGACCGTGCTGCCCTGCTGCCGGCCGTCGATGGCCTGATGCTGCCCCATGGCAATGGGCGCAGCTATGGCGACAGTTGTCTCAACCCGGGCGGCACGCTGTTGATGGCGCGGTCGCTGGACAGGTTCATCGCGTTCGACCCCGCAACCGGCATCGTGCGTTGCGAGGCCRGCGTGACGCTGGCCGAGATCATCGAGCTGGCGCTGCCGCAGGGCTGGTTCCTGCCGGTCACGCCCGGCACCCGCTACGCCACGGTGGGCGGGGCGATCGCCAACGATGTGCACGGCAAAAACCATCATCGGGCCGGCAGTTTCGGCCACCACCTGCGGGGTTTGGAGCTGCTGCGCAGCGACGGCCAACGGATCGCACTGGGTGCCGATGACGCCACCGGGCTGTTTGTCGCCACCATCGGCGGCTTGGGCCTGACCGGCTTGATCACCTGGGCCGAACTTCAGTTGCGGCGCGTGCCTGGGCCGTGGATCGAAACCGAGTCCATCCGTTTCGACTCGCTGGACGAGTTCTTCACGCTCTCGCGCGACTCGGCCGCGGGCTTCGAATACACCGTGGCGTGGATCGACTGCCTGGCCACCGGCAAGCAGCTCGGGCGCGGCCACTTCCTGCGCGGCGACCATGCCCGGGGCGACCCGCGGGCGGCCACGCCCAGCGCGATGCCCCGCCGCAGCATCCCGTTCGTGCCGCCGGTCTCGATGGTCAACGGCCTGACCCTGCGCCCGTTCAACACCCTGTACTACTGGCGCCAGCCCGGCCGCCGCACGCGCCACCTGTCGCACTACCAGAGCTACTTCTACCCGCTGGATGGCATCAACGACTGGAACCGGATGTACGGCCCGGCCGGCTTCCTGCAGCACCAGTGCGTGCTGCCGCCGGCAACCGCGCGCGAGGCCACCGCCGCCCTGCTGTCGGAGATCTCGCGCAGCGGGCGCGGCTCGTTCCTGGCGGTCCTGAAGGAATTCGGGGATGCCCCGGCACCGGGTATGCTTTCCTTCCCGCGCCCGGGCACGACACTGGCGCTGGACTTCCCGAATACCGGGCCTGACCTGTTCAGGATGCTGGAGCGGCTCGACCGTATCGTCGCCGAGGCGGGCGGGGCGGTGTACCCGGCCAAGGATGCGCGCATGTCCGGCGCCCTGTTCCGCCAGGCCTTCCCGGCCTGGGAGGCCTTCTCCCACCATATCGATCCCCGTTTTTCGTCCGGCTTCTGGCGCCGGGTCATGGAGTAAGCATGCAAAAGGTTCTGATCATCGGCGCCACCTCCGCCATCGCTGAAGCGGTGGCCCGGCTGTATGCCACCCGCGCCAGCACGATTTTCCTGGTCGGCCGCAACGCGAACCGCCTGGACGCCATCGCCGCCGACCTGCGCGTGCGCGGTGCCCACCAGGTGGACGCCTATGCGCTTGACGTCAACGACCTGGCCGGTCACGCCGCCATGCTCGACGCCGCCTGGGCGGCCAGCGGTGGTATCGATACGGTGCTGATCGCCCACGGCACCCTGCCCGACCAGGCCGCCTGCGACCAGTCGGTCGATCTGGCGATGCGTGAGTTCATCACCAACGGCACCTCCACCATCGCGCTGTGCACGGCACTGGCCCAGCGCCTGTCGGCCGGCAGCAACCTGGCGGTGATCTCCTCGGTCGCCGGTGACCGCGGCCGTGCCAGCAACTACCTGTACGGCAGCGCCAAGGCGGCGGTCACCGCGTTCCTGAGCGGGCAAGGCCAGCGCCTGGGCAAGCTGGGCATCAACGTGCTGACCATCAAGCCCGGCTTCGTCGATACCCCGATGACGCAGGCCTTCAAGAAGGGCGCGTTGTGGGCCTCGGCCGACAAGGTCGCGCAGGGCATCGTGCGCGCCTCCGACCGGCGGCGCGCGGTGGCCTACCTGCCGGGTTTCTGGTGGGCGATCATGATGGTGATCAAGAACATTCCTGAGTTTGTCTTCCGCAAGATCTCGCTCTGACATGACTGCACTGCACAACAGGGGAGGCACCGGCGCGGCCGCCGATGCCGATGCCGATGGACGTGGCGTGTCGCGGGCCAGGATCAAAAATATGCTCGGCGCGCGCTGCCTGGTCCTGCTGATCTGCGTATTGATGCTGGCCGGCTGCAACACACCGACGGATCCTGCGCGGGCGATGCAGGGTGGCTGCTCGCCATCGACCTTCCCCTTTTTGCCAGTTGATGCGTCCGTCGAAGGACGCATCACCCGCTGCGATGGTGGCGATGACTGGACCGGCAGGATCCAGACCCAGCCTTATCCTGCCGGTACCCGGCATATCGACGTGATGCTCACCGGCTACCCGTCTGTCCACGGCATCAACCTGAGCGCGGTCGGTCAATCCGGCAGAACCGCCCCCATCCTGTCGCTGCCCACTCCTCGGGAAAGCTGGCAGCGCGTGAATCTCACCATCCCCGAGGACGTGTCACGGGAAGCATTCAGCGTGGTGCTTGAGGATCACGCAACCGGCATGTACGGATGGGCCGGGTTGGGGGCATCCACCGTCACGCTCGCAGACACGTTCAAGCAGGGCCTGCTTCCGTTGCTGCTGGCGGTGCTGTTGGGCAATGCGTGGCTGACCGTGTTGTCGTTCTGCCTGCCGCGCGTCGGCACACCTCGCGAACGGGCGCTCACGGGGCTGCTTGCCGCAGGGTGCATCTGGCTGCTGGTGTTCATCGCCTTCGTCGGATCGGCCGCGCTCGGCAGTGTGGTATCCGCCGTGGCAGTGCTACTTCCGTTTGCATGGGCCCTGCGGACCGGACGGCGCCCTGGCCGCACGTTCGGCGAGCTTGCAGGGATCCAGAAGGAACTGCTGCCGGTGTTGCTGCTGGCGCTGCTGGTGCTGTGGATCGGCCTGTTCCCGTTCCATGGCAATGGCATGCCAAACGCAGAAGGCGCCAGCCGATGGCGCCCGCTCCCGATCGACGCGTGGCTGCCCATGCTGTTTGGCGACATGCTCGCGCAGGGCCGGCTCGATGTTCCGATGATCGGCGACTGGCTGAGCAGCGACCGCCCCCCGCTGCAGGCCGGCCTGTACCTGATGGTGCGCGACACCTGGCCCCAGGCCCATGGCTTGGTCTACCAGGGTATCTCGACCTGGGCGCAGACCCTGTTCCTGCTTCCGCTGGCGGCCCTGCTGGATCGTTTCGCCGGCAGATCGGTTCGAACGCTCACCCTGTTTGCGCTGTGCCTGTCCGCACTGGTACTGGTCAACGCCTTGTTTGTCTGGCCCAAACTGCTCGCAGCGGCGTTCTGCCTCATCTACTACGGCGCCCTTTTCCCAGCTGGTGGGATGCCGCGACGTTGGGGCCAGGCCGGTATCGCGGCTGCAATGGCGATGCTGTCCCACGGGGGCGCCCTGTTCTTCCTCGCCGGCGCCTCGCTGATGCAACTGGCATGGTACCGACGCGCGGGCCTGGTCATGCTGACCCGCACCGGTGCTGTCGCCCTGGCAGGTTATCTGCCCTGGATCGCCTACCAGCGTTTCATCGATCCTCCCGGTGATCGTCTCATCAAATGGCATTTCGCCGGCAAGGTGCCACCCGGCACCGAAAGCGCGCTGCATGCGCTGGTCGATGCCTACTCACACCTGACGCCTTCGCAGTGGCTGCATGCGCGGCTGCAGGACATCATGATCATCACCCGTGGCGCGCTCAGTGCACCCGTGGATGCGCTCTCAGTCATGGTGAACAACAGCGCGTCCGCCACTGCATCGTTCATCGAAGTCAGCTTCTTCCACCTGTTCTATTCGATGTGGTTCGCCTCGCCCTTGCTGCTTCCGCCCTGCCTGGCAGCGCTGTATTGGCGCAGCCGGGCACGCGGGGTGCGCGATCCTGCCCTCACTGAACTGCTGAAGATCCTCGCCACGGTGCTACTGGTCCTGGTGTTCTGGATGGTGGCGATGTTTGACGCCGGGGCCACCTCCATCCATCAAGGTGCCTATGCCGGCGGACTGCTGATGCAGGCAGCGATCCTGGTCGCCCTCGCACGCACCAGCAAGGTGTTGTTCTACGTCGTTGGGCTGGCCAGCATTGCCGTGGCACTGAGGGCCTATGCCCTGGATCGGGCGTTCCTGCCAGGCATGCAGATCGGCTATCTCGTAGGGACGGTGGCGTTGTGCGGCGGGCTGCTGGCGGCCCTCTGGCGCACGGCCAGCCCATACAGCCCGCCCTTGCACGCACCACACACCGCCGCCGAGGTCGAGCGCCCGCCGCGCAGTCTGCACGCCCAGACAGGCACAGAACTGGAACACGCTGGAACCTGATCGACCGCCGCGCTGGAGCTGAAATGTGCTGCAGCGCCGAACAAACAGCAACGAACGGACATGACCTCAATGAGCAAATTCGCCATCATCGGTAGTGGCCCCATGGGCCTCATGGCAGCCTTGGAGCTGCTCAAGCGCGGCCACCAGGTCGACATCTTCGAGCGCGACGACCGCATTGGCGGCATGTCCGCGGATTTCGATTTCGACGGCCTGCGCATCGAGCGCTATTACCACTTCATCTGCAAGACCGACTATCCGCTGTTCAAGCTGCTGGATGAAATGCAGCTGTCCGACCGCCTGCACTGGACGGACACCAAGATGGGCTACTACTACGAAGGCAAGCTGCACAAATGGGGCACCCCGTTCGCGTTGCTCGGCTTCCCGCACCTGGGCCTGATCGACAAGGTCCGCTATGCCCTGCACGTGATGCATACCAAGGGCATCCAGGACTGGACCGCGCTGGACAAGGAAAACGCGCGCGACTGGATCACCCGCTGGATCGGGCCAAAGGCCTACAAGGTGATGTGGGAGAAGGCCTTCGCGCTGAAGTTCTTCGAGTACCAGAACGACCTGTCGGCCTCCTGGATTGGTACCCGCATCAAGCGCGTGGCCCTGTCGCGGCGCAATCTTTTCAATGAAAGCATGGGCTACCTGGACGGTGGTTCGGCCGTGCTGCTGCAGAAGATGGCGGCGCACGTGCAGAAACTCGGCGGCCGGATTCTGCTGTCCCAGCCCATCGAGGAAGTCGCCTCGACCGACGGCAAGGTCACCGGCATCGTCACCCGGGACGGACACATCGCGTACGACCGCGTGGTGTCGACCGCGCCGATCCAGTATGTGCCCAAGCTCGTTCCGGGCCTGCCGGCCGCGTTTGCCGCACAGGTCGGCGCGATCGAGAACATCCCGGTGGCCTGCGTCATCCTCAAGCTCTCCAAGCCGGTGAGTGAGAACTTCTGGATGAACATCAGCGATGAGCGGATCACCATCCCGGGGCTGATCGAGTACAGCAACCTCAACCCGGGCAATGGGCCGGGCGAGCACATCGTCTATGCCCCGTACTACATGCCCAAAACCCACCCCAAGTGGCAGTGGAGCAACCAGCAGCTTATCGACGAGGTGATCAGCTACCTGCCGATGATCAACCCGGCGTTCAAGCCGGAATGGATCCGGGCCACCCATTGCCACCGTTATGAGTACGCCCAGACCATCTGCCCGCCGGGGTTCCAGGACATGCTGCCGCCCATGAAGACGCCAGTGGAAGGCTTCTTCATGGCCGACACGGCCTACTACTACCCAGAGGACCGTTCCATCAACGAGAGCATCGCGGTCGGCACCCGGTTGGCGGAAGTGGCCAGCGCCTGATCGAACCCCCATTCATTTTGGGGCGGGGGACGCACTGCGTCAGCCCGTCCTCTTGACCTACCATGCTCTCCAAAGGGCTGACAAAACGCATACGGAAGATGCACGCGCGCACAGCCGTTACCGCCCCGTGGCGGGCCGGATGCGCCAGGGTGCCTGCATCCAGAGCGCTTCGCTCCAGCTTGATGTGGACTTGATCCGCTTTTCCTTTCGCCTTCCCCCTTCCCAGGAACATGTCCGATGCCCGATATCGACCAGGATCTCGACGTCCTCTACCGCCACCGGTTCTCGCCCCAGGAACTTGCGAGCAAGAACCGCATCTGGCAGGTGCTGTGCGGCCAGTATTTCAGCCGCTTCGTCAGTCCCAATGAGACCGTGGTCGACATCGGTGCCGGCTATTGCGAGTTCATCAACAACATTCCGGCCGCGCAAAAGATTGCCGTGGACCTGAATCCGGACGTGCGCAAGTTCGCTGCCGACGGTATCCGCATCATCAACGAATCCTGCACGGCGGTGAGCTCCATCCCCAGCGGCAGCGTCGATGCGGTGTTCATGAGCAACTTCCTTGAACACCTGCCAAGCAAGGACCTGGTCCTGCAGACGCTGCGCGAGAGCGCACGCATGCTTCGCCCCGGCGGCCGCGTGATCATTCTGCAGCCGAACATCCGCTTCCTGTACGACGAGTACTGGGACTACTTCGATCACCACACCGCGCTCAGCGATCGCAGCCTGGTCGAAGGCGTCCTGATGGCTGGGTTGGATCCCAAGGTCGTCGTACCCAGGTTCCTTCCCTACACCACCAAGAGCCGGCTGCCGCAGGCGCCGTGGCTGGTGTCGCTGTACCTGCGTATCCCATTGGCGTGGCGCTTCCTCGGCAAACAGGCCCTGGTCGTGGCGTACAAGCGCTGATCCCGTTCTCCCAACATTTCCAGAGTTCGTCCATGGCAAACAAGAATGACAAGATCGTCTTGACCGGCGCCGCAGGCCTGGTGGGGCAGAACCTCATCGTCGAATTGAAGCAGCAGGGGTATTCCCAGCTGGTGGCGATCGACAAACATGAGCACAACCTCGCGATCCTGCGCCGCCTGCATCCGGACGTGACAACCATCCTGGCTGACTTGGCCGAACCGGGCGAGTGGGCCGACGCCTTTGCCGGCGCCCGCGTGGTGGTGCAGTTGCATGCCCAGATCACCGGCAAATTCCGCGCCCTGTTCGATCGCAACAACCTGCAGGCGACCGAACGCGTGCTTGCCGCGTGCGACCAGCACCGGGTACCGTTCATGGTTCATATCAGTTCTTCGGTGGTCAACTCGGTGGCCACCGACGACTACACCGAAACCAAGAAGTTGCAGGAAGCCCAAGTACGCGCCAGCAGCATCGCGCACTGCGTGCTTCGCCCCACCCTGATGTTCGGCTGGTTCGATCCCAAGCACCTGGGCTGGTTGTCGCGTTTCATGGCCCGCACGCCCGTCTTCCCGATCCCGGGCGACGGCCGCTTCATGCGCCAGCCGCTGTACGAGCGCGACTTCTGCCGTTGTATCGCCCAGTGCATCGCGCGCGAGCCTACCGGCGAAACCTACGACATCGTCGGCGCCACGCGGGTGGACTATGTGGACATCATCCGCACCATCAAGAAGGTCAAGAACCTGCGGACGGTGATCGTGCACATCCCCATCGGCTTCTTTGCTTTCCTGCTGCGGGTGTACAGCGTCTTCAGCAGCAAGCCTCCGTTTACCGCGGACCAGCTCAAGGCGCTGTCGGCCGGGGACGACTTCAAGGGGGTCGATACCGAGGCCATCTTCGGCGTGGCCCAGACGCCGTTTGAAGAAGCGATCCGTGAGAGCTACTGCGACCCGCGCTACAGCTCCATCGTCCTCAAGCGCTGAGCCTTCGCGCACCCTTGAGGGGGTGTCTGCCTGGTGGGGCGTCCATCTCATCCATGTAATGCACGAAACCAACACGAATGAACAACATGCGAGTCGAACGTCTGGCCGCTGCGCTTGGCAGCAATCAAACCGCCGTCGTCCGGCTTCTGCTGCTGCTGGCTGCGATCGTCGTCGCCAGCATAGGACTGGCGGACGATGGCTATCGCGGCAGCATCACTGGTGGGTGTTCGCAGGCCTACTCCCACTTCCTGAAGCAATCCACGTCCGCCTCGCCCAGGGCCATCACATTCTGCGACCAGCAGAATGCCGATCTGGCCGACCTCGTCGTCGGCCCGATAACGCCCGGCACGCGATCGATGACGGTGGACATCGCCGGCTACGGTGATACTCCCGGGATCAGCGCCGCATTGATTGGGGCGGACGGGCACCGCGAGGCGGTCGTACTGCCACGAGCCGGCGATCGATGGGYGCGCTGGACCATCGACGTGCCTGCGACACTGCAGGCGCAGGAAAGCCGTTTGGTCGTCAGCGACCAGACCAAAGAGGGTTTCGGCTGGATCGGCGTGGGCATTGCCGGCGGATTCGGTGGATGGCCTCCGGTGAGCATCACGCTGGTACTGCTGGCGATCCTCTACCCGTGGCTCTCTCGGCTTGGCGGCTCGGTAGCGCCGGGGACCGAACGGGAAGTTCGCAGTCGTAGACGATCGGTCCTGACAGCAATCTGCATCTCGGTTGCGACGCTTGCGGCGATGATGCTGCGAAGACCATCACAGTGGAGCCATCCCTACGTGTGGGTCGAAGACGGCAAGGAGCTGTTGCCGCACTTCCTTGAGTACGGCTGGGCGACATTCTTCCACCCGGTGGCCGGCTACATCCTGATTCCCAACAAGCTGATCAACGCGCTTGCGGTGACGATTTCCTTCCGGTGGCTGCCGGAGATCAGCCTTGGCCTGGCTGCGCTGGTTACCGTCGCAGTTATGGTCATCCTTGCCGTTGCACCGACGCGTCTGCGCGGCGCGTGGGCATGCGCGCTGGCGGTGCTGGCCGTCCCGACAGACCCTGAAGTGTTCACGACCTCGGCCTACGTGCTGTGGTGGGCAGCATTCCTCGTTGTAATCCCGTTGTTCTGGGATGAACGTCGTGCGCCCTCCCTGCGCTGGCGCATGCCGATGTTGGTGATCGGCGCATTTTCCTCGCCGCTGATCGTCATGATGGCACCGCTGTATGGTCTGCGCGCGCTGCTGCTTCGCCAACGCAACGAGTGGTGGATGCTGCTGGCGGCCGGGACTTCGGCAGCGGTGCAGGCCGCGTTGGTGCTGTACAACCCGATTGCGTCGGAAGCCCATCGTACCCTGCCGGGCATCCAGCCCCTGCTTGAGCGGTTCATGGGGCATTTCCTCTACTGGCATCCGGAAAACAGCCAGCCGGCGCTATTTGCAGGACTCGGGGCGGCTCTTGCTCTGGTCATCGCCCTGGCTGCCTGGGCGCAGAGGCGGCAGGGGTCGGATGTGCTGGCCGGCCTTGTCGCCTGCTTCGTCCTGTCCGTGGCGGCCGCCGCGGCCCGGGTACCCATCGATCCGCTGGACCCCTTCACTGCCGGACCGCGTTACTTCTTCTATCCCTATGTATTCCTCGCCTGGATACTGATCCAATTGGCGTTCAATGCACGCGGGCCGGGACGTGTGCTGTTCGTGCTGCTTCTGCTGGCGCCCCTGCACCAGACCGTGCTCTACGGCCGGCTCACGCACGCCCCGCTGGACTGGCGCGCGGAGATTCGACGCTGCACGTCCGGCCAGGCCAGCGAGGGGCCTGCCGTGCATTGGACGGGCAGGATGGAGAACCTCTGGTATGCGCCCTTGTCGGCGTCCCAGTGCCGACATCTGGTCGAGAAGAGCCTTTTCGACAACCGCCTGACACCGGCAGATCTACCCGGGCAGCCGCACACGCCCAATGTCCCCCCAACATCCACGGAGAACTCCCGATGACCTTTCCTGAACGCGGCGACGCCACGCCATGATCGATCGGCGTTTCATGTTGTTCGTTGTCGCCAGCGGCCTTGCGGCGGTGGCGAACTTTGGTTCGCGCATTGCCTTCAGCCATGTGATGGGCTACGCCTGGTCCATCGTGCTTGCCTACCTCGTCGGCATGGCCACGGCCTTCGCGCTCAATCGTGCATTCGTCTTCAAGGACGCAGACAGGCCCTTGGGCCATCAGGTGTTCTGGTTCGTAGCGGTGAACATGCTCGCCCTGCTGCAGACGTTGCTGATCAGCCTGCTGTTCACCCACTACGTCTTCCCCAGGCTGGGCATGACCTTCCACCCTGAGACGATCGCGCATGCGCTGGGCATCGCGGCGCCGGCGATTGTGAGCTACTTCGGCCACAAGCACCTCACCTTCAAGAAGACCAAGGAACCACGTCAATGACGACGTCACCGTCTGCCGCTTCCCGACGCGGCGTGCTCGGCTACCTCGCGGACAATCCCGCGTTCTGTGCAGGCCTCGCACTCGCGCTGGCCTTTGCGGTGCTTGGCATCATCGCCGGTGCGCGTGCGCATAGTCCCGTGCCGTTCTGGGACATGTGGGATGGCTCGCTGGGCTTCTACATGCATCAGCAGATCGATGCATCGGCATGGTGGGCACAGCACAACGAGCATCGCATCGTGCTGGCCCGTGCATTGTTCTTCCTGGACCTCAAGTATTTTGGGGGCCAGGCGGTCTTCCTGTTGATCGTCAATTACCTGCTGGCCGCGGTGATGTTCGGCCTGTTGGCTTGGTGCGCATCGCGCATTGCCACGCCAGTCACCACCAGCATGAAGATCACCATGGCGGTGATCCTGGGCCTGGCTTTTCTCTGGACCCAGGAGAACAACCTCACCTGGGGCTTCCAGAGCCAGTTCTTCCTTGCCCAGCTGTTGCCGCTGGTGGGCCTGGTGTTGCTATGGAAGTCCAGTCTCCCTGGCCAACGGCGGCACTGGTGGTTTGCCGCAAGCCTGGGCGTGGGCGTGCTCGCCGCCGGCAGCATGGCCAATGGCGTCGTCGCCTCCTGGCTGATCTTCGCCGGCTGCGTGATAGGCCGTCAGGGCTGGCGCCGCAGCGGCTTGGCCCTACTGGTCGCCATCGCCGTTTGCGCACTCTATTTCCATGGCTACGTGTCGCCGAGCAAGGACTCGTTGGCGGTCACCCTGGGCCGCCAGCCGCGCGGCGTGCTGTGGTTCCTGTTTGCCTACCTGGGCAGCCCGTTCGCACACCTGGTGCCCGACGCGGCGCCCAATGTCCGTCTGGCCGCTGCATGTGGCGGCTTGATCACGGTACTGGCCGCGTTGCTTGGCGGGGCCGCGTTGCTGCGGCGCCGCGTCTCGGTGGATATGGAACTGGTCATCGGGCTGTTCCTGGCCTACCTCGGGGCCTCGGCATTCGCGGTCGCCACCAGCCGGATCGTTTTCGGGCTGGAGAGTGCCGTTGCCAGCCGCTACACGACGCCGGCCCTGCTCATCATCGGCTGCGTGCTGGCGCTGGGCGTGGCCCGCCTGTCGACGCGCTTTGCCTGGGCGCGCGGTCACTGGGCCAGCGTGCTGCTCATCATTCCGTTGGTCTTCGTGCCCTTGCAATGGAACGCGCTCAAGCACAATCCACTCGCTGATTTCGAGCGGGTCGTCGCCGCGATGGCGCTGGAGATGGGAGCCCGCGATGACGAACAGCTGATGTGGACGTATCCCGATTCACCACGCGTGCTGCAGATCGCGCACGAGGCGGCCGCACAGGACCTGTCCATCTTCGCCAGTCCTTGGATCCACGATGCCTCCGAGAGCATTGGCACGGTCTACGCTGATGCGCCTGCGGCAGGCTGCGGCGTGGTGCCCCCGGTCACCACGGACCTGCCTCAGTCCCAAGGGTGGACACGCCTGCAGGGCGGCCTGGTGGACGAACGACTGGGACACAGCCTGAGCACGCTGTACCTGCTGGACGCACAGGACCGGATCATCGGCCGCGGTATCCTGGCAGTCCCCGAGAGGGGCGCCGACAGCAAGGACTACGGCGCGCCCTTCAAACTCTATGCGCCGCGCTCGGCGCTGGCGCCGGGCCCGATGAAGATCGTGCTTCCCGGCATCTGCAGCGGCGCCTTCAACTACCAGTAGGGGAGGCGCCACGACGGGTCGGGTCAGTGGGTGCAATCAACGGCACCCACTCCGCATCGGCCGAAGGGGCGTAGCCCCTTCGGGGCCGGTACGACTCAGCGCAGCGGAATGAGCGATCCGTGCAAAGCACGGCGTGGCACGGCGGCGATGTCATAGCCGATGAAGGCCAGCAGGAACTGCAGGCCGCTGACCAGCGCAATTGCCGGCAGGACGACCGTCCCCACTGGCGAGGGCAGGTCCTGCGAAGCCGCCTGCCACCAGTGCCAGCCGCCGTAGGTGGCGCCACCGACCAACAGGATGGCGGCGGCGACCAGTTCAAACGAGGCGATCGACAGGTCACGCAGGTAATAGTTGTAGGCAATGCGCTTGAGTAGATTGCGCAGGTGCTTGACCGCGAACTCGCCCAGCACCTTGCCGATGCTCAGGTTGCTTTGTTCGTCGCCATAACGCGCGTCCATCGGCACGTCGGCCACCACCGCACGCATGGTGTTGAGCCGGAACAGCACATCGGTTTCGAAGAAATAGCGTTTGCTGATGACCTCCACCGGCAGCCGCTCGGCCACGCGCGCGTGGATGGCGGTGTAGCCGTTGGTCGGATCGAAAGTGTCCCAGTAGCCGGTCGAGGCTTTGGCCAGGAACGACAGACCGAGATTACCCACCCGTCGGATCCAGGGCATTTGTCGGATCTGGGTGAGATCCCAGAAGCGGTTGCCCTTGGTGTAATCGGCGTCGCCGCGAAGGATGGGATTGACGAAGTGCGGCAGCAGCAGCGGATCCATCTGGCCATCGCCGTCGATCTTGACCATGACATCCATGCCATCGGCCACCGCCTGCGCATAGCCGCTGAGCACGGCCGCGCCCACGCCCCCGTTTTCGGCCCGGCGAACCACCCGCACCCGCGCGTCGGTGTTCTGGCGCTCAATCAGGTCTGCGGACGACTCCGGGCATGCGTCATCGACGCAGTAGATGGCGGTTACTTCCGGTCCGATTGCCGCGATCACCCCGAGGATGTGCCGGGTCACTTTGTAGCAAGGAATGACCACGGCGACGCGCGGCGGATGGACGGAAGTGACTGGCAGGGAACTCATCGGCGTGTCTCGGCGGATCATCGGTCAGGGCAGGATACGGTAGAACACGATGCCATCCGGGCCCTCGGACACCTCACTGCCCCAGATGCCCAGGTCGCGATAGCTCAGCGAACAGTACTCCCGGTCGAACAGCGGTGCGCGGGCACTGCCGCGGGTGGCAATGATGTGGGTAATGCCCTGCCGACGCAGCAGCGCGCGCGCGTCGGCACGCGATGCGTGGCAGAACGCGGCGTCCAGGTCATGGGCCTGCAAGGAGTAGCCACTGCCCAGGCGCACGTTGAATAGGTAGTCGCGCGCGCCAAACGGCAGGTAGGAGGCGATTTCACCCGCCGGCAGCACCCAGTCTTCGCGGCCGTTGAGCACTTTGCTGTAGGCAGGCGCCAGGACCACGGCGTCCTTGGGCAGCCGAGCCTCGGCAGCTCGGAACTGACGCACCTTCTTCTCGGTGACCGGCAGCGTCCAGCCCATGCTCTTCGGTGGCGGGCCCTGGACATCGATCTTGCGGAAGGCGAACGTGCAGGCGAGCAGGACCAGTAATACCGCCCAACCCGCCCAACGCGGCGCCGCGTCGGCCGCAGCCGGCGCGCCGCGCAGGGAGCGTAGCGCATCCCAGCCGAGCACGGCGGTGGCGCACAGCAGCAGCCAGTGGATCGGCACGCTGTACATGGCCAGCAGGTCCACGTAGCGCTGGGTATAGGTGCTGAGCAGACTGGCCTGCAAGGTCTCGTGGCCCAGCACAAGCGAGATGATGTTGGACGAGCGCAGCGCGATCACCACGGCCAGCAACGCACCTACCTGCAACACGAACAGCAGCACGAAGCCATTACGCTGTGGCTGTCTGCGCGGCAGCAGCACCATGAAGGCCAGGCTTAGCAGCAGCGATAGGACCGCAGCCACACGCGTCGCCCAGAGCAGCTTTGCACTGAATATCTGTGCGGCCGCAGGCAATCCCTGGTCCCATAGCGCCGGCTGCGGACCGTACCAGAGTTCCCAGCGCAGCACTTCCCACACGCGCGCGAGGCCGCCGCTGGCCGAGCTGATGTCGTGCGAGGTCTCCAGCACGCGCAAGCCGAGGGTGTTCTCGACAAACTGATGAACAGTAGGACTTACTTCAGCGAGCAGTTGGAGGTAGTACGGATCGCATGCCAGCAACAGGCCGCCCAGCAGGCCGCCGGCAAGCATCCCAAGCGCCGGCCGCCCCAGCCGCCCGCCTACGCTGCCGGTCTTCCACCACGGCACCAGCATCACCACCGCAAACAGCGGCACGGCATAACTGGCATAGCCGATGACCAGTGACGGATTGAGTTTTGCCGCCATCGCACCGGCAAACGCAAACAACGTCCATGCCAACAGCTGGGTCGCGCGTGCAGGTACCAGCCAGCACAGCACGGCGCACAAGGTCGGCGCGAGCAACACGCCGAATGCTGCCAGCCGCCCGGTACTGTTGAGGTCCGGCATTGGATACAGGTACGACGTGCCGCGCACCATTACGTAGCACCACAGCAACGACACCAACGCTGCGAAGGCGGTCTGCAACCGCAGATCGACCAGGCTCCGGCGCAACCAGCACCCGGTCAGCTCGAACAGTGCAAACAG
>NZ_JBFULC010000033.1:0-45648 GCF_056400525.1 Stenotrophomonas sp. P5_A9 | reverse complement strand
CGATTGCTACCAGAATGCGCTGGCAGAACGGGTAAATGGGATCTTGAAAGGCGAATTCCTGCTGCATCGCCCTCGGGACCTGGCGCAGGCACGGCAGATGGTGGCCGAGTCGGTGGCGATCTATAACGCCGAGCGACCGCACCTGTCCCTTAAAATGCAGACGCCCGATGCAGTCCATCGGGCGTCCTTGGCCGCCTGACGGCGGCTGAATCATCCGCCACAGGTGTCAACCTATGGCAGGACGGGTCAATAGGCACCATCACGCCGGGCTCAGCGCAGTCCTTCGGCCTGCAGCGTCGCCTGCACGCCCGGATCGGCCTCCATGCGCTGCTTGAACGCGGCCACGTTGTCCAGGCCGCTCAGGTCGACCTTGGCGCCAGCCGCCCAGCGCAGGGTGATGTAGAAGTAAGGATCGGCGAAGCTGCGGAAGCCGGCCAGCCACTGGCGACCTTCCAGCTGCTGGTCGGCGCGTTCGAACAGGCCACGCAGGCGCTTGAGCGCGATGGCGCGGACCGCGTCGTACTGGCCTTCATCGCCGATGAAGTTGCCCGGCCCGAACAGCGGCTTGAACGCCGGGTGCAGGTCCGAATTGACGAAGGACAGCCAGCGGGTGGCTTCTGCGCGCTGCTGGGCGCTGCCGTCACCGGCCAGGCCGGCCTGCGGGTAGGTGTCGGCGATGTAGCCCATGATCGCCGCGTTCTGGGTGAGCGTGAAGTCGCCATCGACCACCGCCGGCACCGAGCCGACCGGATTGATCTTCAGGAACGCCGGCGCCTTCAGGGTGTCCTTGTCGAGCAGTTCCACCTCGAACGGCTGGCCGGTCCACTGCAGGGCGATGTGGTCGGCGGTGGAGCAGGCACCGGGCTTGCTGTACAGCTTCATGGGAACTCCGTTGGGGGTGATGGGTCAGCCGCTCACTATTCCAGAGCAGGACCCGCATCCTCAACGGTATGGCCGTAACAGACCGTTACGACGCGCGCGGCTTGAGTTTCTGCACGCGGTAGAAGGTGTGGTCGCCGATCGTGGCCACCTGGTAGGCGTTGCGCCAGCTCGGGTTGGCGATCGACAGTGCGGCGAAGTGGCTCGCCCCGGGCACGATCTCCTTGCGCTCACCGACCGGCAGGGCCCAATTGCGCTCGGCATCGAAGGCCACGGTCATCGCTTCCTGCCAGGCGTCGGCGTTGCCCAGCTGGGTGCCGGGGGCGACGATGGTCGGGGCGAACTGCTTGCGCGCGGTGACCACCTTGCACATCGAGTCGCCCCACAGCCCGCTGTCCAGGCGGCGCAGGGCCACCTCCGCGACGGCTTGCTGGCCGCGCAGGGTCTGGTCACGCGCTTCGAGGTAGACGGTCGTGCTCAGGCACAACGAATCGGCGGCAGGCTGCGGCAACAACTGTGACAGCCAGAGAATCCAGGCCAGTTTCATAAATCTCCTTGCTCCGTGTGGGCCGCACCTGGCTGTCCATCCGATCATGCGGACGGGGCGAGGGTACGACTTGGCGTCATGGGGAGGCGGCCATCGGGGCCGCCCGGGAGCGGACCCGAACAAGACGTGGGGTCCGCGCGCTCACTCGAACTGGGTGGTGAGCGGGAAAGTTGGCGCACGATAGGGGGCCATTTCCCAATGCATCCTGAACTCAGCGGCTTGACATTCAGGTTCGAAGCGGGGCCCGAATTGCGCTCACGGGCCCCTATTCAGGTCGCGATTGACCGTGTTCAGAGCCCGGCCGCGAGGTGGCTGCCCTGGTGGATGGCGCGCTTGGCGTCCAGTTCGGCAGCCACATCCGCGCCGCCGATCAGGTGTGCGTTGATGCCGGCGGCCAGCAATGCGGCATGCAGATCGCGGCGCGGTTCCTGGCCGGCGCAGACCACCACATGATCGACCGGCAGCGTCTGTTCCTGGCCTTCGATGCGGACGTGCAGGCCGGCGTCGTCCACGCCCAGGTATTCCACGCCGCCGAGCATTTTCACGCCCTTGGCCTTGAGCGTGGCGCGATGGATCCAGCCGGTGGTCTTGCCCAGCCGCGCGCCGGGTTTGCCTGGGCTGCGCTGCAACAGCCAGACCTTGCGCGCGGGCGCTTCGGGGACGGCCTTGGCCAGTGCGCCGCGACCTTCGAAGGTCGCATCCACGCCCCATTCGGCCATCCAGCGGGCCGGGTCCAGTGCGCTGGACGGGCCGTCATGGACCAGGAACTCGCCGACATCGAAGCCAATGCCGCCAGCGCCGATGATCGCCACCTGCGCCCCGGCCTCGACCCGGCCGAGCAGCACGTCCAGGTAGTTGATCACCTTGGGGTGGTCGGCGCCGGGGAAGTCGACCCGGCGCGGGGTGATCCCGGTGGCGACCACCACCTCGTCGAAGCCGGCGAGCAGGGCCACGTCGGCGACCGTTTCAAGCTTCACGGCCACGCCGGTCTCGTCGAGCTTGTGGCGGAAGTAACGCAGGGTCTCGTGGAATTCTTCCTTGCCCGGAATGCGCTTGGCCACGTTGAACTGACCGCCGATCTCGGTGCCGGCATCGAACAGGGTGACCGCATGACCGCGCTCGGCGGCCACGGTGGCGCAGGCCAGCCCGGCCGGGCCGGCGCCGACCACCGCCACGCGCTTGGACGTGGTCACCGGGCGGTAGACCAGCTCGGTCTCGTGCACGGCGCGCGGATTGACCAGGCAGCTGGCGGTCTTGTTCTCGAACACATGGTCCAGGCAGGCCTGGTTGCAGGCGATGCAGGTGTTGATCGCGTCCGGGCGGCCGGCGCGCGCCTTGTTGGCCCATTCCGGGTCGGCCAGCAGCGGTCGCGCCAGCGACACCATGTCCGCGCCGCCGCCCGCCAGGATGCGCTCGGCCACCTCGGGCATGTTGATGCGGTTGGTGGCGATCACCGGCACCTGCACGTGCGGCTTGAGCTTGGCGGTCACACCGGCAAAGGCCGCGCGCGGCACCGACGTGGCGATGGTGGGGATGCGCGCTTCGTGCCAGCCGATGCCGGAATTGATCAATGTGGCGCCGGCGGCTTCGATCGCCTTGGCCTGCTGCACGATCTCGTCCCAGTTGCTGCCGTCCTCGACCAGGTCCACCAGCGACAGCCGGTAGATGATGATGAAGTCCGGGCCGCAGGCCTCGCGGATGCGGCGCACGATCTCGACGGCGAAGCGCATGCGCTGGCTGGCGTCGCCGCCCCAGCGGTCAGCGCGCGTGTTGGTGCGCGGGGCGATGAATTCGTTGATCAGATAGCCTTCCGAGCCCATCACTTCAACGCCGTCGTAGCCGGCCTCGCGCGCCAGCCGCGCGCTGCGCGCGTAATCGGCGATGTGACGCTCCACCCCGCGCGAGGACAGCGCACGCGGGGTGAACGGGTTGATCGGCGCCTTCAGCTTGCTGGGGGCCACCGAGAGGGGGTGGTAGGCGTAGCGCCCGGCGTGCAGCAGCTGCAGGCAGATCTTGCCGCCGTTGTCGTGCACCGCAGCGGTCACCTGGCGGTGCGGACGCACTTCCCACGGCCAGGACAGCTTGCCGCCGAACGGCTTGAGCCAGCCGACCACGTTCGGTGCGAAGCCACCGGTGACGATCAGCCCCACGCCGCCGGCGGCACGCTCGGCGAAGTACGCGGCCAGGCGCGGGAAATCACGCGCGCGGTCTTCCAGGCCGGTGTGCATCGACCCCATCAGGATGCGGTTGCGCAGCTGGGTGAAGCCAAGGTCCAGCGGAGTGAACAGATGGGGATAGGCGGAGGATTCGGCGGCTGGCGACATGTCGATACGCTTGCGTACGGAAGCGTGAAGGGTGCCGCGAAAGGCCCCCACAAGCAAGGGCCTTTCGCGGCCCCCTTCGCGCTGTCGCGCCCCGCTTTGCTGCGCAAACCGCGAGCCCCGTCTCACCACCACCCAGACCCCCGCGCCTTCGGCGCCTCCCTCTGACGCAGGGGGCGCCTTTCCAGGTGGATCGCGTGGGTGACTACCGTTGGTTGGCACGTGCACAGGTAGTGCCGGCCGTTGGCCACCGTTGGAGGTCGAGGACCCGGCCAACGGCCGGCACCACCGGGCCAGATGCGGTTACGGGGTGGCTGCCGCCGGGGCAGGCTTGTGGATCCCGAACAGCGGCAGCGTCACGCCGCACAGTGGGCCGATCAGCAATGCGAAGGCGAGGGTGCCGACGCCGACGTTGCCGCCCAACTGCCAGCCGATGACCAGCACGGTGCCTTCGATCAGGCTGCGCACGATCCAGATCGGCCAGCCGGTGCGGGCGTGCAGGCCGGTCATCAGCCCGTCGCGCGGGCCGGGGCCGAAGCGCGCGCCGATGTACAGGCCGGTCGCCAGCGCGACGAGCAGCAGGCCGCACCCGAACATCGGCACCTGCCAGGCAAGGCCCTGCACCTCCGGCAGCAACCACAACCCGAACTGCGCGCTTGGCCCGATCAGCATCACGTTGAGCACCGTGCCCAGGCCAGGCTTCTGCCGGATCGGCCACCACAGCAGCAGCACCAGCGCACCGATCACGTTGGTGGCCACGCCGAAGGACAGCGGGGTCTGCAGCGCGATGCCCTGTGACAGCACATCCCACGGCGCCACCCCGATCGCCGCACGAATCATCACCGCCGCGCCCATCCCGTACAGGAACAGGCCGATCAGCAGTTGCAGCAGACGCAGGGGCAGGGACGTGGGCATGGCCGTTTCACCGAAGGGGGCCTTGACTGTAGGCCGCCCCGTTGCGGGCAGACAGATACAGTTGGGCGCCAATATGCGCCGACACCGTCATTCCCAACCGGCGAGTACCAGCTTGCCGATCACGCTGCCGCTCTCCAATTGGCGATGTGCCTGGCGCAGGTTGGCCGCGTTGATCGCACCCAGATGCGCGCTGCGCGTGCTGCGCAGTTCGCCGGCATCGACCAGGCTGGCAACGCGGTTGAGGATGCGGTGCTGTTCGATCCTGTCCTCGGTGCGGAACTTGGCCCGCGCGAACATGAATTCCCAGTGGATGCCGATGCACTTGGCCTTGTACGGATCGCCGATGCGCAGCGCGCCGCGCGGCTCCACCACCAGGCCCACATGTCCCTGCGGCGCCAGCAGTTCACCCACTACATCCCAGTAATGATCGGTGTCGGCGAGGTTGAGCGCGACCTGCACCTGTTCCATGCCCAGCGCCTGCAGTTGCGGCGGCAGCGGCTGGCGATGATCAATGACGTGCGCGGCGCCCATCTGCCGGCACCAGTCCGCCGATGCCGGGCGCGAGGCGGTGGCCACCACGGTGAAACCGGCATGCCGGGCCAACTGGATCGCGATCGAGCCGACACCACCGGCGCCGCCGATGATCAGCATCACCTGGCCGGCATGTCGACGGTCATCGAACTGTAATGGCATGCGCTGGAAGAGCAGTTCCCACGCCGTCAGTACGGTCAGCGGCAGCGCCGCCGCGTCGGCGAAATCAAGCGTGGCCGGTTTGCGCCCGACCAGCCGCTCATCCACGCACTGCCATTGCGCATTGCAGCCCGGTCGGGTGACATCGCCGGCGTAATAGACCTCATCGCCCGGCGCGAACGCGGTGACCTCCGGCCCCACCGCATCGACGATGCCCGCCGCGTCATAGCCAAGGATGCGCGGCGGATCTTCCTGCTGCGCGCGCGGTGCACGTTGCTTGGTGTCCACCGGATTGACGGAAACGGCCTGCACGCGCACCAGCAGATCCGCGCCTGTGGGCGGGCCGGGTTGCGCAACGTTCAGGTCAAGTAGTGCGTCGGGATCGTCGATCGGCAGGTAACGGGTCAAACCCACAGCGTTCATGGCGGCTCCAGCGCTGGCTTGTTCGTCATCATACGGCTGCTGACAAAGCTGTTACTGCGCTGAATCACCCGTAAGGACGCGTTAACGCTGGAATACGGCATTGCACAGCGGAAATGCAGGCAAAAAAGCCGAAACCCTTGTCATTGCTGGGTCTTGCGGAATTTCATCAACCTGTATAGGGTGCCACCAGCTGGACCGGTAGAGGTCTGGCCGTCGTCTTCACATGTTACGTGACCGTTAACATCACCTTCACTCGCCTGAGCATAATGTTCGCGGCGGTGGCGTGCTGAATCGGCAGTCTGAAAACGACGCAGGTGCTGGCCCATGCCTCTACCGGTTTCATACCCCCGAAATAGGAGCTGTACTCAATGAACAAGAAGATCCTTACTGCCGCGCTGCTGGGCGGTCTGGCTTTCGCCCAGGCTGCATCGGCGCAGGATTTTGATGACCGCTGGTACCTGACCGGTTCGGCCGGCTTCAACTTCCAGGATAGCGACCGTCTGACCAACGACGCTCCGTTCGTGACCCTGGGCCTCGGTAAGTTCATCAGCCCCAACTGGTCGCTGGACGGCGAGCTGAACTACCAGAACCCGAACTTCGACGCGAACCAGGATCTGAACTGGAGCCAGTACGGCGTGTCCGTCGATCTGCGCCGCCACTTCATCTCCGAAGGCCGTGGCTGGAACCCATACCTGCTGATGGGTCTGGGCTACCAGAAGTCGGAAGAAGAGTACAACTCGCTGAACCTGAATGGTCCGCGTGAGCGTAAGGACGGCAACTTCGCCGCCAAGGTCGGCGTCGGCCTGCAGACCACCTTCGAAAAGCGCGTTGCTGTCCGCGCCGAAGTGGCCTACCGCGCTGATTTCGACGACCAGAGCATCTCGGCTCCGAACGAAAGCTGGTTCGGCGACGTGCTGGCTTCGGTCGGCGTCGTGATCCCGCTGGGCCCGGCCCCGACCGCTGCTGTGGTTGCCCCGGCTCCGGTGGCGCCGAGCTGCGCAGACATGGATGACGACGGTGACGGCGTCAACAACTGCGACGACAAGTGCCCGGATTCGCAGCCGGGTCAGACCATCGGTCCGGACGGTTGCCCGGTGCCGGTCTCCATCGACCTGAAGGGTGTGAACTTCGACTTCGACAAGGCGACCCTGCGTCCGGACGCCGTGGCGATCCTGAGCGAAGCCACCGAGATCCTGAAGCGTTACCCGGATCTGCGCGTTGAAGTTGCCGGTCACACCGACTCGAAGGGTACCGACGCTTACAACCAGAAGCTGTCGGAGCGTCGCGCCACCACCGTGTATGACTACTTGACCAAGAACGGCGTGTCCGCTTCGCGTCTGGTGGGTCCGATCGGCTACGGCGAGAGCCGTCCGATTGCACCGAACACCAACCCGGATGGTTCGGACAACCCGGAAGGTCGTGCAAAGAACCGTCGTACCGAGCTGAACGTCCAGAACTAATCCTTCTGGTAGTACAGCCTCAGAAGAGGGCCCGGCATTGCCGGGCCCTTTTTTTTTGCCTGTTCTTCTCCAAAAGCCAAAAGCTGTCGTTGCCGCCGGGTCCCAGGCTGGGCGGGGGTGTGTGGGTTCGCGGGACACGCTGCAAGTACATCCCTGTAAGCTCCGTCGCCGCATCCATGCGGCTCAGGGTCCCGCGAACCCACACACCCCTCCCTCGACAGTGGGCCGGTGGCCAATGAAATGCGCCGAGCGAAAGCAGGCAGGGCCGTCGCGCCCCGTCTTTCCTGTGCGCACCAGCCATGTGTCGGAGGCTGGTAGGGGTGGGGTTGCGGGACCCTGAGCCGCATGGATGCGGCGACGGAGCCTMCAGGGATGGATTCACGGCGTGTCCCGCAACCCCACCCCTACCGGCCCAGCTCGGGGCAAGCGGACATGGGGGCGAACTTGACCTTCGCTCCGCGCTCTTGATCAAGAAATCAACAATAAATCCAACAAGTTGCCGTATTCATTGAATGTGGGATCTTGAAAGCCGTTGTGGCGCTGTTAAACTCGCCGCGTCAACCCCTTTCCTGGATGCATCCCATGCTGCGTATCGCACTGGCCGCCGTGCTCGGCCTGGCCCTGGTCCCCACCGCCTACGCAGCCGTGGATTGCTCGGCGCATGCCATCAGCGCCTCGCCGCTGCCGCTGCCGGCCACCGCCGTTGCGCCGGTTGCCGAAGAGCTCTACATCCGCAACGTCCAGCTCGGCATGCCCGCTGGCGTGCTCACCTCCAATTTCGACCAGCAGCAGTCGCTGGACCGCGTCCTGCAGCGCCTGCGCATCGATGGCTGCCAGAACATCGCCAAGGCCATGCCCGGCGCACCGGCGATCAAGGCCAACGATCCGGCCGCGTACAAGCCGGCCACCGAGTTCGACAACACCCCCTGGCGCTTTGACATGAGCCAGAACGGCAAGCGCATGACCGCCGAGGAATTCGACGCCTGGATGAAGGCGCGCGGCGTGCGCGTGGTCAAGGCGCGGCCGGTGCCGGCCGCCGCCCCGGCCGCCGCGGAAGCACCGGCTGACACCAAGCCGGGCGAGAAGAAGTAGGCCGCGCGCTGCGCGGAGCACGATGAGCACACGCCGGCCCCCTGCCGCGCCAGCCGCTCGACCACGCCGTCCCGAGCGGCGTGCGTCATCGACCAGCCCCGCGCGCAGCGACGGCGCACCCCGCCATGGCCTGGCGCGCGTGCTGTCCAAGGCCGGGCTGTGTTCGCGCACTGAAGCGGCGCGGTGGATTGCCGCCGGCCGCGTCACCGTCGATGGCCGTGTCATCAACAAACCCGAATTCCCCATCGTCGACGGTCGCCACCACGTGCGCGTCGACGGTCAGCCGCTGGACGCGCCGCGGCGCATCCACCTGATGCTCAACAAGCCGCGCGGCCTGGTCACCACCGCCCAGGACGAGCAGGGCCGCGACACCGTCTACCGCTGCTTCGATGACGCCGGGTTGCCGTGGATCGCCCCGGTCGGGCGGCTGGACAAGGCCAGCGAAGGCCTGTTGTTGTTCAGCAACGACCCGCAGTGGGCCGCACGACTGACCGACCCGGCCACCGGCCCGGACAAGACCTACCACGTGCAGATCGACGCCATCCCCGATGCCGCGCAGCTGCAGGCGCTGTGCACCGGTGTGGAGGACGAAGGCGAACTGCTGCGCGCGCGACGCGCCACCTTGCTGCGCAGTGGCGACAAGACCGCGTGGCTGGAAGTGGTGCTCGAAGAAGGCCGCAACCGCCATATCCGGCGCCTGCTGGCCGCGTTGGATATCAACGTGCTGCGCCTGGTGCGCGTGGCCATTGGGCACCTGCCGATGGGCGCGCTGGGCAAGGGTGCCTGGCGTGAACTGAGCCAGCGCGACCTGGATTTGCTGTATGCCGCGGCCGATGGCGCCGTGGCGCCGCCGTGACGCCGTGGCCTGCCCGTGCGCGGCAGGCCGACCGAACCAGGCAATGGATGGCCGCGTACCCGACGTTTCATTCACCCCCGGGAGATTCCCCCATGCATGCCAACCTGCTCAATCGCCCCCTGTTCCGCAGCGCCTGCCTGCTGCTGCCCGCCGTGCTGCTCACCGCGTGTGGGGGCCACAAACAGGCCGCCAAGGCCGAGGCCCCGGTGACCGACAAGGTGGTGGAAGTCAAAACGCCCGAGCTGGACGGCCGCGGCAGCTACCGCTTCATGATGAGCGACGGCGACAAGAAGATGTCCGCCGATGAGTTCGACGCCTGGATGAAGGCCAACGGCATCCGCGTGGCCAAGGGCAACGGCCAGGACAGGCCGGTCGCCGCACCGGTGGTGGTGGCCAGCAAGGAAACGGCCAAGGACAAGAAGAAAAAGAAGAAGTAAGCGGCTGACGCCGGCCGTGGGTCGGCGAGGGCACACAGGCGTGCCCTCGCCAGATGTTCATGATGCCGCTGCGGAGAGCCGCCACCCATGGGGTGGCGCTACCCGGTTTGCGCGTGTCAGTGCTTGATCACGCCCAGCTCGAGGCCAATGCGGGTGAACGCATCGATCGCCCGGTCCAGGTGGGCACGCGTATGCGCGGCGCTGATCTGGGTACGGATGCGCGCCTGGCCCTTGGGCACGACCGGGAAGAAGAAGCCGATCGCGTAGATGCCTTCTTCCAGCAGGCGCTCGGCGAACTTCTGCGCCAGCGGGGCGTCGTACAGCATCACCGGGCTGATCGGGTGCACGCCCGGCTTCACGTCGAAACCGGCGGCGGTCATCTTCTGGCGGAAATAGGCGGTGTTGTCGGCCAGCGTGCTGCGCAGGTCGTCGGCGGCGGCCAGCATCTCGAAGGCCTTGATGCCGGCGGCGACCACGTGCGGTGGCAGCGAGTTGGAGAACAGGTACGGGCGCGAGCGCTGGCGCAGCAGTTCGACCACTTCGGCGCTGGCGCAGGTGAACCCACCCAGCGCGCCGCCCATGGCCTTGCCCAGGGTGCCGGTGATGATGTCGATCTTCTCCAGCACGCCCTTGACCTCGGCCGAGCCGCGGCCGGTGGCACCGAGGAAGCCGGTGGCATGGCATTCGTCGATGTGCACCAGCGCGTTGTACTTCCTGGCCAGCGCGGTGATCTCATCCAGCGGGGCGATGAAGCCGTCCATGGAGAACACGCCGTCGGTGGTGATCAGCTTGGTTCTGCAGCCGGCGGCATCGGCAGCCTGCAGCTGGGCTTCCAAGTCGGCCATGTCGCAGTTGGCGTAGCGGAAGCGCTTGGCCTTGCACAGGCGCACGCCGTCGATGATCGAGGCATGGTTCAGCGCGTCGGAGATGATCGCGTCGTTCTCGCCGAGCAGCGGCTCGAACAGGCCGCCGTTGGCGTCGAAGCAGGCCGCGTACAGGATGGTGTCCTGCTTGCCGAAGAACGTGGCGATCTGCTTTTCCAGCTGCTTGTGCAGGTCCTGGGTGCCGCAGATGAAGCGCACCGAAGCCATGCCGAAGCCGTGGCTGTCCAGCGCGTCCTTGGCCGCCTGGATCAGGTCCGGATGGTCGGCCAGGCCCAGGTAGTTGTTGGCGCAGAAGTTGAGCACCGTGCGGCCGTCGTCCAGGGTGATCTCGGCCGACTGCGGGCTGGTGATGATGCGTTCGGACTTGAACAGGCCCTGGGCGCGGATCGACTCCAGTTCTTCAACATAGTGCTGGGTCAGCGGGGCGGTGGTGGCATCGCTCATGGCAGGCAGTCTTCGGCACGGGAAAACCGGGATTTTACCTGCCGGCGGCGACGCTGGGGTTGCGCGCGCCGGCCGATCAGGCCAGTGCCGGCACCGACAGTTGCAGACGTGATTGTTGCATCGCAATATCAATCAGGTTAAAAAACTGTAAACCGCCGCCATTCCGCCCACCCCCACCGTCTGGAGAGACCCCGCATGAACCACGCCACGCGCTGTACCGCCGCCGTTGTGCTCTGCGCCGCCCTGCTTGCCCCGTTCGCCGCCAGTGCCCAGGACGAGGCCGCCTCTCCCTTCAGCTGGAACGTCACCGGCGTCTCCGACTACGTGTTCCGCGGTGTCTCGCAGACCGACGAGGACCCGACTCTGCAGGCCGGTTTCACCTACACCTCGCCGGTCGGTCTTTACGCCGGCGTGTGGGGCTCGGGCGTGGACTTTGGCGACGGTGGCCCGGATGCCGAGGTCGATTACCTGATCGGGTATGCGTTCGACGTCACCGACAACGTCAACCTGGACCTGCTGCTCAATCGTTACACCTACCCGGGCTCCAGCGACCTGGCCTACAACGAGTTCATCACCAAGACCACGTTCGCCAAGCAGTACAGCCTGACGGTGACCTACACCAACGATGTATTCAATTCGGGCACCGATGGCTGGTACTACGCCGTGGGCGGCGAGTGGGCGCTGCCGCAGGAGTTCACCCTGGCCGCCAACGTGGGTCGCAGCACCTTCGAGGAAGGCATCTCCAAGGACTACACCGATTGGAACATCGGGGTGAATCGCAGCTTCGGCCTGTTCACCCTGGGCCTGGGCTATTACGGCACCGACGGCAACGGCCGCGACAACTCCGGCAAGCTGGCCGACAACCGCGTGGTGTTCACGGTAGCGGTAGGCAAGTAGTGCCGGCCGCTGGCCGGCTCCTCGCGCCACCGGCCACCCCGCGAAACAAAAAAAGGCGCCCGGATGGGCGCCTTTTCAATGCTGGCCTGGCACCGGATCCCCGCTGGAGCAGAGCCCCCTGCCGTTGAAGGGGACGCGCCGACGGCGCGGGCAAAAGGTGACAGGGGCCGTTGATCGTCCGTGCCAAAGGCACTGAGGATCAATTCCAGCTCAACACCACCTTGCCGGCCTTGCCCTGTTCCATCAGGTCGAAACCCTTCTGGAAGTCGTCGATCGGCAGCTGGTGGGTGAGCACCTTGCCGAGCGGGAAACCGGACAGCACCAGCTGGGTCATCTTGTACCAGGTCTCGTACATCTTGCGGCCGTAGATGCCCTGCACGGTGAGGCCCTTGAAGATGATCTTGTCCCAGTCGCAGCCAGCGCCCCGCGGCATGATGCCGAGCATGGCGATCTTGCCGCCGTGGTACATGCAGTCGAGCATGTCGTTGAAGGCGCGCGGGTTGCCGCTCATTTCCAGGCCCACGTCGAAGCCCTCCATGTGCAGGTCCTTCATCACGTCCTTGAGCGAGGTGTTGGAGACGTTGACCACGCGGGTGGCGCCCATGTCGGCGGCCAGCTTGAGGCGGAAGTCGTTGACGTCGGTGACCACCACGTTGCGCGCGCCGATGTGTTTGCAGATGCCGGCGGCGATGATGCCGATGGGGCCGGCGCCGGTGATCAGCACGTCTTCACCGATGACGTTGAACTCCAGCGCGCAGTGCGCGGCGTTGCCGTAGGGGTCGAAGAAGGCAGCCAGTTCGGACGGGATCTGGTCGGGGATGGGCCACAGGTTGCTGGCCGGCATGACCATGTATTCGGCGAAGGCGCCGTTGACGTTGACGCCGATGCCGACGGTGTTGGGGCACAGGTGCGGGCGGCCGCCACGGCAGTTGCGGCAGTGGCCGCAGACGATGTGGCCTTCGGCCGAGACGCGCTGGCCGACTTCATAGCCGGTGACGCCGGGGCCGATTTCGGCGATGCGGCCGACGAATTCGTGGCCGATGGTGAGGCCGGGCTTGATGGTGCGCTGGCTCCATTCGTCCCACAGGTAGATATGCAGGTCGGTACCGCAGATGGCGGTCTTTTCCAGCTTGATCAGGACTTCGTTGGGACCCGGGGTCGGGACCGGCACGTTTTCCAGCCAGATGCCCTTGGCGGCTTCACGCTTGACCAGGGCCTTCATTGTTTGCTGCGCCATCTCGGTGGAACTCGTCGGGGGGAAAACGCGGATTATAGAGCCGATGGCGGTTTTCCCATGTTGCGTTGCGGGTGGTGTGGGGTAGGGGCAGCGCCTCCTTCTGGCGTGGGAGGTGCCGGGCAGGCCGGTGCAGGACACGCCGTGAACCCATCCTTGGGGGCTCGGTATTGCCATCCATGGCAATACACGGTCCTGCACCGGCCTGCCCGGCACCTCCGGACACATGGCTGCGCCTGGCAGAAGGCGAAAGCGGGAGGGTAGAGCCGGGCCATGCCCGGCTGGCCGCGCACCGCGCGGCAATGATCGGGGCCGGTCACCGCCCATGACTTCCGGGGTTCGGACCGGGGCAGGGGGGCGGGCTAGAATCGGCGGTTCTCTTTGCAAGGGGCTGCTCAATGCGCTCGAACCTGCTCGCTTTTTCCGTCGTCGCCAGCCTTGGGCTGGTCCAGGTTGCCCAAGCCGCTGAAGGCATGTGGGTGCCGCAGCAGCTGCCGGAAATCGCCGGTCCGCTCAAGCAGGCGGGGCTGAAGCTGTCGCCGGAGCAGATCTCCAACCTGACCGGCGACCCGATGGGTGCGGTGGTGGCGCTGGGCGGCTGCACCGCCAGCTTCGTGTCGCCGCAGGGCCTGGTGGTGACCAACCACCATTGCGCCTACGGTGCGATCCAGCTGAACTCGACCGCCGAGAAGAACCTGATCAAGGACGGCTTCAACGCACCCACCCTGAAGGATGAGCTGAGCGCCGGCCCGAACGCGCGCGTGTACGTGCTCGACCAGATCACCGATGTGACCGCGCAGGCCAAGGCCGCCATCGCCGCCGCCGGCAAGAATCCGCTGGCGCGGACCCGCGCGC
This sequence comes from Stenotrophomonas sp. P5_A9, assembly GCF_056400525.1. NCBI lineage: Bacteria > Pseudomonadati > Pseudomonadota > Gammaproteobacteria > Lysobacterales > Lysobacteraceae > Stenotrophomonas > Stenotrophomonas sp. P5_A9. Next base: position 31,714 of record NZ_JBFULC010000033.1, on the reverse strand, counting down.
TGGATGCCTTCGACAAGGCACAGACCGCAGCGTGCGAAGCCGATGCCGGGTTCCGCTGCCGTCTGTTCAGTTTTTCCGGCGGCAACACCTACCGCCTGTTCCGCAACATCGAGATCAAGGACGTGCGCCTGGTCTACGCGCCCCCGGGCAGCGTCGGCAAGTTCGGTGGCGACATCGACAACTGGATGTGGCCGCGCCACACCGGCGATTTCTCGTTCTATCGCGCCTATGTGGGCAAGGACGGCAAGCCGGCCGCGTTCTCGGCCGACAACGTGCCCTACCAGCCCAAGCACTTCCTGACATTCGCCGACACGCCGCTGGGCGCCGACGACTTCGTGATGGTGGCCGGTTACCCGGGCCGCACCAACCGCTATGCGCTGGCCGGTGAGTTCAACGAAACCGCCACCTGGACCTACCCGACCATCGCGCGCCACTACAACGCGGTGATCGATCTGATCGGCAAGGCGGGTCAGCAGGATGCGGACATCAAGGTGAAATACGCCGCCACCATGGCGGGCCTGAACAACACCGCCAAGAATTATCAGGGCCAGCTGGATGGCTTCAAGCGCATCGATGCGGCCGGCCAGAAGCAGGCCGAAGAAGCGGCCGTGCTGGCGTGGCTGAAGCAGCAGGGCGCGGCCGGCAAGCCGGCGCTGGCCGCGCACGCGCAGCTGATCAAGCACCTGGAAGAAGGCCGCGCCACGCGCGATCGCGACCTGATCGTGAGCCAGTTCAACAACACCGCCGTGCTGGGCTCGGCGCTCAGCCTGTACCGCCTGTCGATCGAACGTGCCAAGGCGGACGCCGAGCGCGAAGCCGGTTACCAGGAGCGCGACCTGCCCTCGATCGAAGGCGGGCTGAAGCAGATGGACCGCCGCTATGTCGCGCGCATGGACCAGCAGCTGCAGACGTACTGGCTCAGCCAGTACGCTGCGCTGCCGGCCGCGCAGCGCAACAACGAGGTGCTCAACCAGTGGCTGGCGGGCAGCGACAAGGCCGCCATCGATGGCCTGGTCGGCAAGCTGGCCGGCACGCAGCTGGGCAGCCTGGACGAGCGCCTGAAGTGGTTCAAGGCCGACCGTGCCGCCTTCGAAGCCAGCACCGATCCGGCCATCCAGTACGCGGTGGCGGTGATGCCGGCGCTGCTCAAGCAGGAAGAACAGAAGAAGACCCGCGAAGGCGAGTCGCTGGTCTCGCGCCCGCTGTATCTGCAGGCATTGGCCGACTACAAGAAGAGCAAGGGCGAGTTCGTCTATCCCGACGCCAACCTGTCGCTGCGCATCACCTTCGGCAACGTGATGGGGTACACCCCGAAGGACGGCGTGGCCTACACCCCGTTCACCACGCTGGAAGGCGTGGCCGCCAAGGAAACCGGTGCCGATCCGTTCGACTCGCCCAAGGCGCTGCTCGATGCGGTCAAGGCCAAGCGTTACGGTGGCCTGGAAGACAAGCGCGTCGGCTCGGTGCCGGTGAACTTCCTGTCCAACCTGGACATCACCGGTGGCAACTCCGGCTCGCCGGTGCTCGATGCCCACGGCAAGCTGGTCGGCCTGGCCTTCGATGGCAACTGGGAATCGGTCAGCTCCAACTGGGTGTTCGATCCGGTGATGACCCGCATGATCGCCGTCGACAGCCGTTACATGCAGTGGATCATGCAGGAAGTGGCGCCGGCGCCGCAGCTGCTGAAAGAGCTGAACCTGGCCAAATAAGCCCCTCCCGACCCCGCGGCGAACACCGCGGGGTTTTTCGTTGCGGGTTGCCGGCCGTTGGCTGGCAACCACGCGATGTCAGGTGCGGGCAAGCGCCACCCCGACCCCTCGCAGACCGATGGTCGCGACGGCGGCAGCCGGGCAGGGCACGGGGTATCATGCGTGTCCCCTCGATCATTCACATCTTGTGAACGATTGCGACCGCATTCCTCCCCCCAAGGACTCCCAGTACGCATGCGCATCCTGCTTGCCCGCCACGGTGAAACACCGTGGAATGCCGAAGGCCGCTACCAGGGCCAGATCGATATCCCGTTGTCGCCGATCGGCGAAGCCCAGGCACAGGCCCTCGGGGAGCGCCTGAAGTCGGTCGATATCACCCGTGCGGTGGCGTCGCCGCTGTCGCGTGCACAGCGCACCGCACAGTTGGCCCTCGGCGCCGAACGTGCGCCGATGTTGCTGACCGAACCGGACCTGCAGGAAATCGCCCACGGCGAGTGGGAAGGCCTGCTCGCCAGCGAAATCAATGAAAAGGATCCGTCGCGCCTGCAGGCCTGGCGCAACGAGCCGGACACCGTGCTGATGCCCGGCGGCGAATCGCTGCGACTGGTGCTGGAGCGCAGCTGGCGCGGCCTGGCCCGCGCGGCCGAAGGTCTCGGCGAGCACGACACTTTGCTGGTGGTCGCCCATGACGCGGTCAACCGCGTGATCCTGTGCCGCATCCTCGGCCTGCCGCTGTCGCGGCTGTGGACCTTCCGCCAGGCGCCGACCACGTTGAACCTGCTCGAAGGCGTCGACCTGGACCAGCTCGAAGTGGTGCGCCTGAACGATTGCGCCCACCACACGCCGTTCTTCGGCGAAGCCAAGCACCGCGCACTGTAATCCTCTGACCCACTGATCCAACGCCCATGACCACCGTCGCCCCGCAGACCCTCACCGACTGGCTCACCTACATCGAGCAGCAGCATCCGGCCACCATCGACATGGGCCTGGAGCGCGTCCGCAACGTGGCGCAGGCGATGGGACTGGGGCAGCCGGGCACGCACACCATCGTGGTCGGCGGCACCAACGGCAAGGGCTCTACCGTCGCCTTCATCGAGGCGATCGCGCGTGCGGCCGGCTGGAAGGTCGGTGCGTATACCTCCCCGCATCTGCTGCGCTACAACGAGCGCGTGCGCATCGATGGCCAGGACGTGTCCGATGATGCGCTGACCGCTGCCTTCCAGGCGATCGAAGCGGCGCGTGGCAGCACCACGCTGACCTATTTCGAGTACGGCACGCTGGCGGCACTCAAGCTGTTCGGCGATGCCGGCCTCGATCTGGCCGTGCTGGAAGTCGGCCTGGGGGGACGTCTGGACGCGGTGAACATCGTCGATGCCGATGTGGCGGTGATCACCACGGTGGATATCGACCACAGCGACTGGCTGGGCGAGGACCGCGAAGCCATCGGCGTGGAGAAGGCCGGCATCATCCGCGGCTGGAAGCCGGTGATCCTGGGTGAAACCGATCCGCCGTCCAGCGTGCTGGCCCGCGCATATCTGCTGGGTGCCAACGCGATCCGCGGTGGCAGCGACTTCTTCGTCGATGTGATCGATGCGCAGACATGGTGCTGGCGTGATGTCGGCTTCCGCATCGAGCTGCCGACCCCGGCGCTGCGCGGCCCGATCCAGCTGCGCAACGCCGCCTCGGCGATTGCCGCGCTGCGTACGCTGGATATGCCGCTGTCGCGCACGGCGATCGCCGAAGGCGTGGCCGCCGCGCGCATCCGCGGCCGCCTGCAGGGTGTTGATCGCGGCGGCGTGGAAGTGCTGGTCGATGTCGGCCACAACCCGCAGGCCGCGCGCGAACTGGCCGCCGCGTTGAGGGCGGCGCCGGTGTCCGGCCGTACCGTGGCCGTGTTTGCCGCGTTGCAGGACAAGGACGCCGTTGGCGTGGTCCAGGCAATGGCCGGGCAGGTCGATGCCTGGCACCTGGCCGGCCTCGACGGCGCCCGCGCGCAGAGTGCGCAGGCGCTGCAGGCGCGGCTGCAGAACACCGCTGCCGCAAGCGCCCGCCGCCACGCCACCGTGGCCGATGCGCTGGGTGCGGCCGTCGCCGATGCTGCAGCCGGTGACCGCGTGCTCGCGTTCGGTTCGTTCCATACCGCTGCACAGGCGCTGCAATGGCTGGACGCTGCCGGCTGACCCGCGCCCGCCACCCCGCTGCGGCCGTTCAGCCGCAACAGACGCCGCTCACGCGGACACCCGTATAATCGCCGTGGCATTCCGCCGCGCCGCCCCTGCCTGCCTTCCGTGGATACTCCTCTGAAACAGCGACTGATTGGTGCCATCGTTCTGGTGGCCTTGGCTGTGATCTTCCTGCCCATGCTGGTCAAAGGCCCTGCGCCTGACAGTGGCGTGGCCAGCGTGCCGATCAGTGCGCCTGCCGCGCCGTCGGATGGCCAGTTCGAAACCCGCGAGTTGCCGCTGGTCGCGCCCACCGGCGGCGCCACCGGCCTGCTCGGTGCGTCCAGCACCCAGCCGCTGCAGGACAACGCGGCCGCTGCCGCCCCGGCCGCGACGGACACCTCGCCGGCAGTCGCCGCCGGCAACTTCGCGGTCAGCTTCGGCGCCTATGGCAGCCAGGCCGACGCCGATGCGGTGATCGCCTACCTGAAGAAGTCGCAGCTGCCGGGTTTCAGCGAAGCGGCCACCATCAACGGCCGCCAGGCGTGGCGCGTGCGCGTGGGCCCGTATGCCGATCGTGCGCAGGCCGAAGCCGCCCGCCTGCAGGCGGTGAAGGTGCGCAACGACGTCAAGGCCGAAGTGGTCACCCTGGACGCGCGCGCCGACACTGCCGTCGCCGCCACCCCGGCTGCGGCACCGACCCCGACGCCGACGCCGACGTCGCCCGCTGCCTCCAGCGCCGCTGCCGCGCCGGCCACGGCCACCGTCAAGACCGAATCACTGCCGCCTGAACCGGTGGCCGCCGCCAAGCCGGCACCCAAACCCGAACCCAAGCCCACCCCGGCCACCAAGCCGGAGCCCAAGCCCGAAACGGCCGCCGTTGCCGCACCGGCGGCACCGGCCGCCAGCGGCGTCGGCTTCGCCGTGCAGCTGGGCGCCTTCGGCCAGGCGTCGGAGGCCAACGCGCTGCGCGACAAGGTCCGCGCCGCCGGTTTCAGCGCGTTCGTGGAACAGGTACGCACCGACAAGGGCACGCTCAACCGCGTGCGCGTCGGCCCGGTCGCCAACCGAGCCGAGGCGGAGAACCTCAAGGCCCAGGTTGCGTCCAAGGTCGGCGTGGCCGGCATGGTCCGGCCGCACCCCTGATGCCCGCCATGCGCCCGCGCCGTGAGGCCGGACTGTCCTGCAACGGAGGACGGGCATGATCGATTTCGTATTGCTGGCCGTCATCGGCATCTCCACCCTGTTGGGCGTGATGCGCGGCTTCGTCAGCATCGTCATTAGTACCTTTTCCTGGCTGCTCGGTGGCTGGGCCGCGCTGATGTTCGGCAGGTCCGCCGCCGGCTGGTGGTCGGCACCGGCCGCGCCGGGCACCGGGCACTATTTCGCCGGCTATCTCACCGTGTTCCTGCTGGTGATGGTGTCGGTGTGGGGCATCGGCCTGGTGATCCGTCAGGCGGTGCGCTCGACCAGCATGAACAGCGCCGACCGCCTGATGGGCGGGGGGCTGGGCCTGGCTCGCGGCGGGTTGATCAGTTGCGCCCTGCTCTTGATGGCCTCCTATACCCCGCTGACCCGCGAGGCCACCTGGCGAAACTCCAACCTGCGCGCCATGCTGCAACCCGGCGTGGGTTGGATGCAGGCCAAGATGCCGCGCATGCCCGACATGCCGCAGATGCCCAGCCTGGACGGCATGCCGGGGCTGCAGGGCCTGCCGATGGCGCTGCCGGAGGTGAACATGGCGCAACTGCCCGGTGGGGAGTTGGGCAAGCCGGGGCTGACAGGCGATAATGGCGTGCTTGGCGGACTGCTGGGGGGACGTGGATGGCCGCGACCCGTCGATGAAACCCCGCAACCGGCGGGCGATCCGGCTGACGTATGGGCGCGCAGCGCCACGCCCGGTTCCCCCCAGAACACCGATCCGGCGCTCGTGCGCCCGGACCAACCCGATCCGGCACGGAAAGGGTCCCCCGGCCAGGCACGGCCACCTTCACAGTAAATGGGCGCAGCCCAGCGGAGATTCGCACCATGTGTGGCATCGTCGGAATCGTCGGCAATCAGAACGTCGCCGGGCAGTTGTATGACGGCCTGACCGTCCTCCAGCATCGTGGCCAGGACGCGGCCGGCATCGCCACCGCCGACGGCACCCGCCTGCGCGTGCAGAAGGCCAACGGGCTGGTCCGCGATGTGTTCGATGCCAAGCGCATGTCCACCCTGGAAGGCCGTGTCGGCATCGCCCACGTGCGCTACCCGACCGCCGGCTCCGAAGGCATGGACGAGGCGCAGCCGTTCTACGTCAATTCGCCGTACGGCATCGCGCTGGCCCACAACGGCAACCTGATCAACACCGAAAGCCTGCGTCAGCAGGTGTTCGAGCAGGACCGCCGCAACGTCAACACCGACTCGGACAGCGAAGTGCTGTTGAACGTGTTCGCCTTCGAACTGGACGCGCAACGCCAGCTGACCCCGGAAGCGGCGATCCGCGCCGTGGCCGCCGTGCACCGCCGGGTCAAGGGCGGCTACGCGGTGATCAGCGTGGTGCTGGGCCTGGGCCTGGTCGCCTTCCGCGATCCGCACGGCATCCGCCCGCTGGTGCTGGGCAAGCGTGCCCACGCCGAAGGCGACGAATACATCGTGGCCTCCGAATCGGCCGCGCTCGACGTGCTCGGCTTCCAGCGCGTGCGCGACGTGCGCCCGGGCGAAGCGCTGGTGATCACCGCGCGCGGCGAGCTGTTCTCCGAAGTCTGCGCCGAGCCGGTCGAACACAGCCCGTGCATCTTCGAGTACGTGTACTTCGCCCGTCCGGACTCGATGATCGACAACGTGTCGGTGCACAAGGCGCGCATGCGCATGGGCATCAAGCTGGGCGAGAAGATCCTGCGCCTGCGCCCGGACCACGACATCGACACCATCATCCCGATCCCGGACACCTCGCGCGATGCCGCGCTGGAGATCTCCAACACGCTCGGGGTGAAGTACCGCGAAGGCTTCATCAAGAACCGCTATATCGGCCGTACTTTCATCATGCCGGGGCAGGGGGAGCGGGTGAAGTCGGTGCGCCGCAAGCTCAACCCGATCCACCTGGAGTTCCGCAACCGCGTGGTGCTGCTGGTGGACGATTCGATCGTGCGCGGCACCACCAGCCAGCAGATCGTGCAGATGGCACGCGATGCCGGCGCCCGCAAGGTCTACCTGGCCAGCGCCGCGCCGCCGGTGCGTTACCCCAACATCTACGGCATCGACATGCCGGCCGCCGAAGAACTGGTGGCGCACAACCGCAGCATCGAAGAAATCGAAAAGCACCTGGGCTGCGACTGGCTGATCTACCAGGACATCGAAGACATGGAAGCGGCGGTGCGCGAAGGCAATCCGGAGCTGAAGGCCTTCGATTCGTCGTGCTTCAACGGCATCTACCCGACCGGTATCGAGCCGGGCTACTTCGAGCGCATCCAGCAGCTGCGTTCGGATGACGCCAAGCACAAGCGCCGCGCCTGAGGGCAGGGGAATGGCCGAGCAGTTGCCGCTGGAGGCGGCCGGTGACCTGCTGCGTGCCGCGCAGCATTGCCTGGCCGCGGTCGATCCGCTGCACAAGGTCGCCCTGACCCAGGCCTACGCCGCGCAGTTCCGCACGGGCCAGCTCAAGGTCCGTGCCGATGCCCCGCCACCGGAGCCGATACGGATGCCGGGGCGTCCGTCCCGGCCAGCGCTGGTGCATCCGCGTGATCTGCCCAAGCGTGGCCTGGGCAGTGCCGAAGGACGCGCCGCCTTCATCCATGCCATCGCGCATATCGAACTCAACGCAATCGACCTGGCCTGGGATGCGGTATACCGCTTCCGCGGGTTGCCCGGCTCGTTCCATGCCGACTGGGTGAGCGTGGCCGATGACGAATCGCGCCACTTCATGCTGCTGCATGGCCGGCTGCGGGCGCTGGGGTTCGACTATGGCGATTTCGACGCGCACAACGGCCTGTGGGAAATGTGCGAGAAAACCGCGCACGACGGTCTGGCGCGGATGGCGCTGGTGCCGCGCGTGCTCGAAGCGCGTGGGCTGGATGTCACCCCCGGCATGATCACCAAGCTGCGCTCGGCCAACGACCACGCTACCGCCGATGTGCTGGAGATCATTCTCCGCGAGGAAGTGGCCCACGTGGCTGCCGGTTCGCGCTGGTACCACTGGTACTGCAACCGCGCCGGGGTCGAGCCGCGCGCGCGCTTCATCGCCTTGTTGAACGAGTACGCCGGCGGCTTCCTGTACGGCCCCTTCAACCTGGAAGCGCGGCTGCTGGCCGGCTTCGACGAGGAAGAACTCGTCGACCTGATCGAACAGGCCGGCCGCACCAGCGGCCCCGCCCGGTAGAGCCACGCCATGCGTGGCTGCGTTTCGTTCCGGGACCGCGTGCAGCCACCCATGGGGTGGCTCTACAGGTGACGTTTGGTAGAGCCACGCCATGCGTGGCTGCGTTTCGATCCGGCGCCATGAACCGCCGCCCATGCGGGCGCCTCACGCGTTGGGCAGCACCACGCGCTTGCCATCCTCGGTGGGACGGTTGATGTAGAACAGGCCCGGGCCCGGTCGATAGGGCAGTTCGCGGGTCGCTTCATCGGCGGCGTAGAGCAGGGCGGTGTCGCCGAGCGCGTCGAAGTTCCAGTGTGCCGATTGCATCAGGAACCGCTGCCGCAGCAACAGTTCCTGCGCGGCCTCCAGCGGCTGGCCCGACAACAGGCGCGCGGCGATCGGCAGCAGCGGCGCGGGCAGGGCCAGCTCGGGCATCGCATCCACCGCACTGCGCCAGCGCACCCCCGCCGCGTCGGCGCGCTGCTGCATCAGGCGCAGTGGCACCCACTGGTAGCGCCCATCGATCTCACGTTTCAGCACCACCGCCGCATACGCGAACACCACCCACTGCGGCAGCACGCTGTCACTGCCGGCCACGCGCTGCGACTGCCAGCGGTGCCAGACATCCACCCATACCGCGTCATCACCCAGACCAAGCTGCGCTTGCCAGGCAGCGCACGCCGCCTTCGCTTCCCGGTAGACATCGGTGTCGCGCAGCAACGCCAGCGGTGGCACGGCGGTGTCGGCCAGCCCGTGGTCGCGCAGGCGCTGGCCCAGCGGGCGGGTGAGCAGTTTCGGGCCCTCGATGCGCTGGTCGTAGCCGCCGCCGATGTTGGCGTGCGCGCCGGGCAAGGCGATCTCTTCATGCAGCGGCGCGACCGTGGTCAGCGGGAAATACTGGCGATGCTCGTCGCGCGCGACCAGTTGCAGCACCTTGTCGGCGCAACCGGCCGGCAACGCTACGGCCGGGAGTTCATCACGCTGCTGCGGATGGATTGCCACCACCGTGTCGAACAGGCCGACAAAGCGCACCGGGCGTACCGACACCGCCGCCTCACTGCCGAGTTGCCAGCCGGTGCGGCGCAGCTGTTCCTGCAGCCAGCGGCGTCCGTCGCGGCGGTTGAGCTGGCTGAGCGCAGCGCGCGCGGACGCCGCACCGCGCGAAAAACCGAACAGGTCGATGCGCACCGTGCCCAGTACCTGATGCGGATGGACACGCGCCAAGGCGCGCAGCGCGTCGGGCAGGCACGTATCCAACGCGCGGCGCATCTTGGCGAGCACCCCGGTACGCCCGATGCCGAAGGCAAGGCCCATCAGGTCGTCATCCTCACCGGTGCGGGTGCCGGTGCCTTCGATGTAGATCGCCAGTGACAGGGCGTCGCCATGCGCGGGTTGCGCGCGATCGTCGGGATACAGCGCGTGCAGCCGGGCGATGTTGGTCAGGCCATTGCTGTAGCTGCTGGTCAGGCGGCTCTGGTAGGGCGAGGCGTCATCGGCAACCAACGGCGCCGGCGGGCGCGGCGTGGGCGTGGTGCTGCGCTGCGGGCGCGAGGCATGCAACAGGTTGTCGGCATTGTTGCGCGTGCCGTCAAAGAACAGGCCGATCTGCAGCGACACCGTCGCCGCCCTCGTTGCCGGGGTGGGCTGTCCTGCCATGGCGCTGGGGTCCTTGGGGTTGCACGGCAACGGTAGCGCGAAAATGACGCGGACGCGACGTCGCTGAACCGGCCGGTCGGCGGTCACAGTTCGGAATGTTGATTGCTCTGGTCTATTGAATTCACGCGATCAGTTGGCGCCATATGGGCGGGCACCACCACCCCGTATTCCACTCAAAGAGAGGCGACACGATGTCCAGATCGATGAGCAAGGCCGCAGGTGTGATCACGTTGTGCATGATGGCGGCGGGCGCTGCCAGCGCCGCGCCGCTGTTTGAACCGGTCACGGTGCTCAGCCGGGCCGGGGCCGCCAACCAACCTGCCGCGCAGGCGGTGCTGTCGGCCGCCTCCACCGCCGCGGTGCAGGAAGTGCGCGTGGATGCCGCTGCCGTCACGGCCGGCCAGCGCCAGCTGGAGTTCGAACTGCTCGGCACACAGGTGCAGGCGGTGCAGCAGCGTGTGCAGGCGCTGCCCGACGGCGGCAGCATCTGGTACGGCCAGATCCAGTCGCGCAGCGCCAAATTGGACCGTCAGGCCAGTGCATCGGACCCGGCCAACTCGGTGATCCTGGTACGCGCTGGCAATACCGTCACCGGCTCGATCCGCAAGGATGGCCAGCTGTATCGACTGCGCCCGCTCAGCGATGGACGGCACGTGCTGGTGGAAGTGGATGAAACCCGGATGCCGGCCGACCATCCCGCTGACTACAACAGCCTGCCGCAGGTCGCCATGCCGGTGAGCGACCGCGCGGGGATCGCAGCAGCCTCCTCCGGCACCCCGGCCACCATCCGTGTACTGGTGGTGGCGACCAACGGCGCAGTGGCGGCCTACGGCGGCAACATGCAGTCGTTGGTACAACTGGCCGTGGCCGAATCCAACCAGGGCTACATCAACAGCAACGTCGGCATCACCCTGGAACTGGCCGGTTACGAGACCACCAGCTACGCCGAGTCGAGCAGCTTCTCCACCGACCTGTCGCGCTTCCGCAGCACCACGGACGGGGTGATGGACAGCATCCACACCAGCCGCAACAACACCCGCGCCGATGTGGCCGTGCTGGTGATCAACAACGCCAGTTCGTGCGGGCTCGCCTCCAGCATCGGCTCGACCGCGGCCACCGCGTTCGCCGCCGTGCATTGGGACTGCGCCACCGGGTATTACTCCTTCGCGCATGAAATCGGCCACCTGCAGAGCGCGCGGCACGACATCGCCACCGACTCGAGCACCTCGCCGTATGCGTATGGCCACGGCTACCGCTATGAGCCGGCCAGCGGCGCGCGCTGGCGCACGATCATGGCCTACGCGTGCACGGCCGGTTGCCCGCGGTTGAACTTCTGGTCCAACCCGAACATCAACTACAACGGCGTACCGATGGGCATTGCGTCCAGCGCCGACAACCAGCGCGTGCTGGTCAATACCAAGGCGACGGTCGCCGCGTTCCGTTGAGCAAGCGCATCCCCCGCGATCGTCCCGGCGATCGCGGGGGATGTTGTTGTGGAGCGTGGCGGCTCAGCGCGCCAGCGCATCCAGCGTCCAGCCCTGCGGGGTGACGCGCAGCACCGAGCCCTGCTCGTACCAGTCGCCGAGCACGATGCGGGTGCAGTCGTGGCCACCGACCTGCAGGGTGTGAATGGCCGGGCGGTGGGTGTGGCCGTGGATCAGGGTGTCTACGCCGTGGCGCACGAAGGTGGCGTCCACTTCGGCCGGCGCCACGTCGGTGACGGTCTCGAAGGTGGCGTGATCGTCCTGCTTCATTTCCGACTGGCGTGCCTGGCTGGCATCGCGCGCCTTCTGCGCGAAGGCGATGCGCGCGGCCAGCGGCTGGGACAGGAACTGCGCCTGGAAGACCGGGTCGCGGGTCTGGGCGCGGAACTGCTGGTAGGCCACATCGTCGGTGCACAACAGGTCGCCGTGCTGCAGCAGCACCGGTCGGCCGTACAGGTCGATCACGCTGGGATCGGGCAGGATGCGGAAGCCGGCGCGACGCGCATAGTCTTCGCCGACCAGGAAGTCGCGATTGCCGCGGATGAAGTACACCGGCACGCCGGCATCGGCGACGGCGTGCAGCGCATCGGCGACGGCATCGGCGGCAGCGGAGGGCGTGTCATCGCCGATCCAGGCTTCGAACAGGTCACCGAGGATGTACAGGGCATCGGCCTGCATCGCTTCATCGCGCAGGAACGCCAGGAACAGCTCGGTAATGGCTGGACGGCTCGGGTCCAGGTGCAGATCTGAAATGAACAGCGTGGTCATGGGCGCATTGTAAAACGGGTTGCCCGCAGCGGGTTGCATGCACATCGCGGAAAAGGGCAGCGCCACGCCATGCGTGGCCTCCGTTCCCGCGATGCCGGATGCCGGCCGGCAGACCCCGCAACCGCCTTACATCGGCAATGGCAGCCAGCGCAGGCTGGCCCCGGCCAGCGCGGTTGCAATCGCCGTGGCCGCCAGTACATCGCTGGGGTAGTGCAGCCCCAGCACCACCCGCGACACGCCGATGGCGGCGGTGAACGGCACCAGCAGCGGTGCCAGCCACGGGTAGTAGGCGAGGGCGACGATGGTGAAGGACACCGCGTGCAGGGTGTGCCCGGAGGGGAAGCTGAACTCGTCCAGCGGCGCCACCCAGGCGCGGATGCGGAGATCGGCCGCATACGGACGCGGGCGTCGGGTCCAGCGCTTGAGGCCTTTGTACAACAGCAACGCCATCAGGCCGGTGGCGGCCATGTGCAGCGACGCGCGCAGGCCCTCGACGCCGTCCAGCAGGATCAACGCGGCCATCAGCGCATACCAGAACACGCCATCGCCCAACCGGCTGACCGCAGCGAATGCCTGGCGCACGCGACGGCGACGGCAGTAATGGTTGGCGCGGCGGCACCAGCGGGTTTCGCGCCCGCGCAGGGCGTCAAGCGGCGTGGTCGGCATGCGGCCTCCGGGCCTGCGCCAGTTCGGCCAGCAGCGCATCGAACTCGGCCACCACCTGCTGCGGGTGCAGGCGCTGCATGGCGCTGGCGGCATTGCGGCCGAGGCGGGCGCGCAGTACGTCATCGCCAGCCAACTGCAGCGCTGCGGACAGGAATTGAGCGTCATCGTTCACGGCCATGCCGGTCTGATCGGTGCGCAGGTGCTCGCGCGCCGCGCCATAGTCGAAGGCGACGGTGGCCACGCCGCTGGCCATCGCTTCCAGGGTGACGTTGCCGAAGGTCTCGCTGCGGCTGGGGAACAGGAACAGATCGCCGCTGGCGAAGTGACGTGCGAGCGCGTCGCCACGCTGTACGCCGCAGAAGATGAAATCGGGATTTTCATGCGCCAGTTTCTCGCGCGATGGGCCATCGCCCACCCAGACGAAGCGGGCCTTGGGCCGGATCTGCTGCAGCCGACGGAACGCCTTCACTGCCAGCGCAAGGTTCTTTTCCGGGGCGATGCGGCCGACGTAGATCGCCGCGAAGCCGTTGCCATCGATCCCCCATTCCTCGCGCAGGGCCGGATCGCGTCGCTGCGGTTCGAACTGGCTGCTGTCCACCGCACGGGCCAGCAACCGCACGCGGTCGAAGCCCTGTTCGCCGAGGAACTGCTGCAGCTCCTGGGTCGGCACCAGGGTGGCGTCGGCCTGGTTGTGGAAGCGGCGCATCCAGCGCAATGCCGCAGCCTGCAGCCAAGCCACGCCGTAATCGGGCAGGTACTCATCGAAGCGGGTGTGGAAACCGGTGGCGACCGGAATGCCCAGCCGACGCGCGGTGCGCAGCGCCGACCAGCCCAGTGGGCCCTCGGTAGCGATGTAGATCGCATCGGGACGTTGCAGCTGCCACTGCCGCGCCAGCCGCTTCGGCGCGGGCAGGCCAAAGCGCAGTCCGGGGTAGCGCGGCAGACCGGCGCCCTGCACCAGTACCGTGCCGCCGTCTGGATCGGTGCCGTCGCTGGCTTGGCGTGGACGCACCAGGTCGACCTGGTGGCCGGCCGCGCGCAGTCCCTGTTCCAGTCCCTGCACGGTCAGCGCGACGCCGTTGACCTCGGGGGGATACGTTTCAGTGACGATGGCATAGCGCATGGCGGGCCTCCGGGTTGCGTCCATGCTCGGCCCGGGCGATGTAGTGGACATGACGTGGGTATTACCGGCCGATGACGCCGGTGCCGGCCGCCGCGCCCGCGAGTACGGGGAAAAGGTTCTTCTCCCATCTGGGGGAGTGTCTTGTTGCAGGCGCCGTCGCAGAGCAAGCACGACGCTACGGGTCTGGATGGGCAGTGCCGGCGACGTGTGGATCGGGCTATGTCTTCGTTCGGGTCTGTCGCGAGCGTGTGGGCCCCGTAGCGGGCGATAGGCCCCTGGCGCAAATGTCCCCCGGCCGCGGGGCGGCCTCCTCCTTGATTTTGCCCAGGAGCCTACCGCCCGCCACGGGGCTCGGCTGCGGTGAGCAGATAGAAGCCAGGCTGGTCGGTGGGTCGGGCGCTGGGTCCCCATGCCCCTGGAGGCGAAATAGAGGAGGAGGCCGCATCGCGGCCGGGGGCGTCGCCGGAAAGGGCATGGGGRCCCAGCGCCCGACCCACCGAACAGCGTCTGGAAAGGCTGAACGCGCGCCACGTGCTTGCCCCGCATATGGGCGATGACGCAAAAAAAACCACGGCCCCGAAGGGCCGTGGTTGGGTGCAGCGGTATTACCCGGCAGCGATCAGAAGCGCTGCTGGTACTTCATGTACACGAAACGGCCGATGTCGTAGCCGCCGTAATAGGAGAACACCGAGTTCGGCTTGGTGTACATGTTCGGGCCGTACTTCTCGAACACGTTGTTGGCACCGACCGATACGGTGGCATCCCACGGCAGGTTGTAACGCAACTGCACGTCGTGGAAGGTCACCGAACCACGCTCGTTGTAGTTGCGCGTACCGGAGTACCACGGCGCACGCACGCCCGGATCGGAGCACTCATCCGGATGCGCGGTTGCGTTCAGGCACTGCTCCTTGACGCCAGAGTAGTAACGCGCGGTCCAGCTGATGCCGAAGTTGCCCATGTCCCAACCCAGGGTCAGGTTGGAGCGCACGCGGAAGCCGCTGGTGGCGTTGGTGGAGATCCCGTTGGTCGGGGTCGGCACGACGCTGGTGTCGTTGGTGGAACGGTAGATGTTGGAGCTGACGTAGGTGGTCGACCAGTTGGTGCTGAACTTGCCCATCGCGTCGGTGTCCAGACGGTAGGTCAGCTCCATGTCGTAACCTTCGGTTTCCAGGAAACCGGCGTTGCGATTGCCGTAGTTCAGCTTGTTGACGATGCCCAGCGCCGGGTCACGGGTGAACTGTGCGCAACGCGAATCGATGCCCTGCTCGTAGCAGTCGATCAGGATCTGGTTCGGGCTGTCGGCAACGATGGTGTTGTCGATGCGGATCTTCCACCAGTCCAGCGACACGTTGAAGTTGCTGATGAAGCTCGGGCTCCACACCACGCCGAGCGTTTTGCTCTTGGAGGTTTCCGGCTGCAGCAGCGGATTGGAGCCATTGGTGAACGGCACCGGGGTCTGGTCGGTGCTGCTGGTGATCGGCACGTTGCCTTGCTTCAGCTGACGGTAGGTGTCGGCATTGGCGATGTCGCGGGCGCAGCGGGCGCGCACGGCGGCGCTGGTACGCGACGGACCGTAGACGGTATCGCAGGGATCGGCATAGCCGGTGGTGAAGGTTTCAGAGCCGCCGCCGTACAGGTCGGCGATGGTCGGGGCGCGGAAGCCTTCGGCCCAGGTGCCGCGGACCAGGATCTGGTCGATCGGACGCCACTTGAAGCCGAACTTGCTGTTGAGCGTGTTGCCGAAGGTGTCGTAGTCCGAGAAGCGCGTCGCCGCGTTCAAGGTCAGTTCCTTGGCACCCGGCAGGTCGGCCAGGACCGGCACGTTGAACTCGACGTACGCTTCCTTGACCTTGTAGCTGCCGCCGGTCGGGCCGGAAGCCAGGTTGGTGGTCGCGCCGGTCTGGGCCAGCGCATCGGGGATGAACTCACCGGTTTCCTTGCGGTTTTCCAGGCCGAACGCAAAGCCCAGGTCGCCGGCCGGCAGCGTCACGATGGAGCCGGCGATGGTGGCGAAGAAGTTCTTGCCGACGGTCTTGCCGGTGGAGTCTTCCGCCGGCATCAGGTAGTCGATCAGCGCCTGGTTGCCGGTCAGACCGTACGGGTCGGTCACGCCTGCGGCGATCAGCGGGTTCCACACCATGCAGTTGGCGATCGGGGCGGCAGCGCTGCCGCACTCGACCTTGCCGGTGGCGGCGTTGAAGTACGACGGGCCGACCGCGTTCTTCACGCGTTCCTTGTGCAGGTTGCCGGTGGCGTGCTGGCGCAGTTCGTTCTTGTTGTACTGGTAGCCCACTTCCCAATCGAAGTAGCGCTCGCCGATGTTGAACGAACCATCGAAGGCGGCCACGGCGCGGTAGGTCTTGAGCGAGCTGTCGCTGACGCGCGGCACTTCCCAGGTGCGGTGGTTCCAGGCCACGGCGGTCGGGGTGGCGTAGCCGTTCTTGCGACCGAACGGGTTGAAGTAGCTGTCGATCGACATCGGGCCGATGCCGGCCGTGGACGACTGCAGCGGGTAGCCGGCGATCTGGCGGCTGGAGTCACGCTTGTTGTAGCCCAGCTGGGTGCTGAAGCGGATGTCGTCGGTGATGTTCAGGCGACCATCGACGAACAGCGAATCCCGCTTCAGCGGGTAGTTCAGGTGCATCTGCTCGTTGGTGTTGCTGACATCGCCGTCGGGAGCATTGGCGTTGGTCAGGTGGTAGTTGGCCGGGCTGAGCGGGTTGGCACCCCGGTTGAGCGAGTAGCTGCAGGCGGCGGTGCCGGTGCAGCCCGGGCCACGCAGGCCGGTGATCTGGCCGTACTGGCTGACGGTCGTCCACGCTTCGGTCGGGTGACGGTCGGTGTTGCCGTAGGCACTGAAGCCACGGTCCTTGGCCCACACGGCCTTTTCTTCGGTGTGCTCGGCCGAGAGGGTGATCGAGCCACGGTCGTTGGCCCAGCCGGCGACCACGTCGAAGCGGTCGCGCGCGCCGTCGCCCTGGCTGTACTGGCCGTGGTAGACGTTGGCGGTCACGCCGGTGACATCATGGCGGGTGATGATGTTGACCACACCGGCCATCGCGTCCGAACCGTAGATGGCCGACGCGCCGTCCTTCAGTACTTCCACGCGTTCCACTGCCGACACCGGCAGGCTCGACACGTCCTGGTAGCCGGAGGTGCTGATGCCCAGGCGCTTGCCGTTGATCAGCACCAGGGTGCGCTGCGCGCCCAGGTTGCGCATGTCGATGTAGGTGCCGCCCGCGTTCTCGCCGGCGCTCAGGACGTTGGCGCGGCTGATCGCCGGGCTGCCCATGGCGGTGACGTTCTGCAGGATGTCGGCCACCGAGCTGAAGCCCTGGCGTTCGATGTCCGTACGGGTGATGGCCAGCACCGGCTGGGCATTTTCCACGTCAACCTGGCGGATGCGCGAACCGGTGATCTCGATGCGGTCCAGATTGGTAGCGGTCGGCGCGTCCTGTGCCATCGCCGGCGCGGCCATCAGGCCTGCGGTGCCGGCGATCAGGGCACAGCGGATCGCGTGCCCCAATACGTTGGTGCGTGAATTCATGTGGTCTCTCTCTCGTTCGGAACTGACTCAAAAAGAGGTGGCGGGCCCAAGTCCCCGCCGCCTCAAAAATCCGACCCTGTTCAGGCCGGTTCTTGATCATAGTCTCGGTAGTTAAGGTCCTGTAAAGCAAAAGTGAAAAATTTTTCACGATAGCTTTCCGGTGAGAGCAAAAATTCAGCAAAAGCAATAGCTTGGGAATATGCCCACACATGCGATGCATGTCGATGTGTATCTGAATGTATCCACATGTTGCGAAGCAACATGGTTTTGGCGCGGATATGGCCGCGCCGGGCGCGGGGCGGACACGCAAACGGTCACGGTGAGACATCAACCGGTCAGCCGGACGGCCGGGGCCGGATCGACCGCGCGCGCCCGACAACGGGTCGGTCAGGCTGTCTTGTGGCGCGGTGGCCGCGCGACCGGGACGGACGCGCGGGGGAAGGCGTCAGGCCACGAACGGCCGGAACTGCACGCCCAGCCCGGCCATGCCTTCGGCTTCCCCGATCAGGTCCGCGCGCAGCAGTGGACGGGCATCGATGAAGGCCTGGGGCAGGATCAGCGACAACCGGCTGTCCTCGGCGGTCAGTTCCAGCGCCGGCATCGGGGTGTCTTCATGGGCGCGGTTGAGCAGCACCGCCAGCCGCAGCAGTGCGGTCATGCGGCGCGCCGGCTGCAGCAGGCGTTCGGGCAGGGCATCGAAGGCCGACTTGGAGATGTTGCGGCGATGGCTGCGCACCAGCGCGGCCAGCAGCTGCTGTTCCTGGCGCGAGAAGCCGGCGATGTCCGAGTTCTCCAGCACGTAGCTGCCATGCACGTGATAACCGCTGTGCGCGATCATCAGGCCCAGCTCGTGCAGGCGCGCGGCCCAGCCGAGCATGCGCGCATCGTCGGGGTCCAGCGCCCAGCTGTCCTCGACCTGGCCAAGCAGGTTCATCGCGGTGCGCTCGACCCGGTCGGCCTGCGTGGTGTCGATACCGTAGCGCAGGGTCAGCGCGGCCACCGATTCATCGCGCAGGTCGTTCTCGCTGGCGCGGCCGAGGATGTCGTACAGGATGCCTTCGCGCATGGCGGCCTTGCTGACCAGCAGCTTCTGCAGGCCCAGCGCCTGGAAGGCGGCCTCGAGCACCAGGATGCCGCCGGCGATGATCGGGCGGCGATCAGCCGAGAGGCCGGGCAGGTCGATGTCTTCGATGCGCTTGGCCTTGAGCAGCTCATCGCGCAGCTGTGGCAGCGCCTCGGCGGTAATCGCGCCCTTGCTCAGCTTCATGGTCGCGCAGATTTCGCTGATCGCCTTGTGCGTGCCCGAGGAGCCCAGCGCTTCCTGCCAGCCCAGGGAACGGTATTTGGTGGCGAACTGCTGGAACTCGGCGCCGATCTCGGTCAGCGCGTCCTTCCAGCGCTTGCGGCTGAGCTTGCCGCCCGGGAAGAAACGCCGCGTGCTGGCGATGCAGCCGGCCTGCAGGCTTTCGCGCTCCAAGGTCTGCATGCCCTGGCCGATGATGAACTCGGTCGAGCCACCGCCGATGTCGATCACCAACCGGCGCTGGTCGGGCTTGGGCGGCTGCGCATGCGCGACGCCAAGATAGATCAGGCGCGCCTCTTCGCGGCCGCTGACCACTTCAATGGCATGCCCGAGCGCGGTTTCGGCCGGCATGAGGAAGGCATGTGGCGAACGCAGCTGGCGCACCGTGTTGGTGGCCAGCGCACGCACCCGTGCCGGCGGGATCGCGCGGATGCGCTGGCCGAACCGCGCCAGGCATTCCAGCGCGCGCTGGCGGGCCTCGGCGGACAGGCCGCCCTTGCCATCCAGGCCGTCGGCCATGCGCACGGTCTCGCGCAGGCGGTCGACCACCCGCAGCTGCCCAAGCGTGTAACGCGCGATGACCATGTGGAAACTGTTGGAACCCAGGTCGATGGCGGCGAGCAGATCGCCATCCTGCAGGGCGGGCGGAGTCGTGGAGGTATGCGGCATGGTCGAATGTTAGCCGATGGGTGGGGCGCGAAGTCACCGCGCGGCCTTCACATGGGCTGCGACGTGGGGTCGCAGCGGTTCATGACGCTGGCGATCAACGGCCATCACTACCGCCATGCATCTGCGGGCATGGCCCCCTGAGTCAGGGGGCGCACCAACCGGCGCGGGCTGTGGGTGGTGGCAAGAGGGCCCAGCGGCCTGCGTAGCAAGCCGTGGGGCCGCAGCGCGCACGCGATGACGCGTACACCTACAGACCCTGCATCAACGTCATCTGGGCCGAGTGCGGCGGCTCGTCGTGGCCCGGGGTGCACTTGGCGTACTCGCCGTTGGCCTGCAGTTCCCAGGCATTGAGGTTGTCGTCCAGGTAGTTCTGCAGCACATCGCGGTACACCTTTCGCGCCAGCTCCGGGTCCAGGATCGGGAAGCAGGTCTCCACCCGCCGCAGGAGGTTGCGTTCCAGCCAGTCGGCGCTGGCGCAGTACAGCTCGGCGGCGCCATCGTTGCCGAACCAGTAGACCCGGCTGTGTTCGAGGAAGCGGCCAACGATCGAGCGCACGCGGATGTTGTCCGACACCCCCGGCACGCCCGGGCGCAGCGTGCAGGCGCCGCGCACGATCAGGTCGATCTGCACACCGGCCTGCGAGGCGGCGTACAGCGCGCGGATCATCTGCGGTTCGTTGAGGGCGTTCATTTTGGCGATGATCCGGCCCGGGCGACCACTGGCGGCCAGCCGGGTTTCGCGATCGATGCGCTGCAGCAGGCCCGGGTGCAGGGTGAACGGCGATTGCAGCAGGCGCTTGAGCTTGGTCCGCGGCGCCAGCCCGGACAACTGCTGGAACAGCAGGTGCACGTCGTTGCCGATATCCGGATCGGCGGTGATCAGGCTCAGGTCGGTGTACGCGCGCGCGGTGCCGCTGTGGTAATTGCCGGTGCCCAGGTGCACGTAGCGGCGCAGCTTGCGGCCTTCGCGGCGCACGATCAGCAGCATCTTGGCGTGGGTCTTGTAGCCGACCACGCCGTACACCACCTGCACGCCGGCTTCCTGCAGGCGATCGGCCAGGCCCAGGTTGGCTTCCTCGTCGAAGCGCGCGCGCAGCTCGACCACCACGGTCACGTCCTTGCCGTTGCGCGCGGCCTGGATCAGCGCATCGACGATCTGCGAATCCTTGCCGGTGCGGTACAGCGTCTGCTTGATCGCCAGCGCGTTGGGATCCACCGCGGCCTGCTTGATCAGGTCCAGCACCGGGGTGAATGCATCGAAGGGATGGTGCAGCAGCACGTCCTTGCGCGACACCACGTCGAAGATGCCGTCGCCATCGCGCAGCACGCGCGGGTTGAGCGTGGGGTATTTCAGTTCCGGGCGGGCCAGCAGGTCGTACAGCTGGATCACGCGGTTGAGGTTGACCGGGCCGTCGATGCGGTAGACCGCGTTCTCGGTCAGGCCGAAGTTCTGCAGCAGCGTGCGCACGATGTCGCGCGGGCAGTCCTGGGCGATCTCCAGGCGCACCGCCGGCCGGTAGCCGCGGTCGACCAGCTCGTCGCGCAGCGCCAGTGCCAGGTTCTCCACTTCTTCCTCGTCCACCACCAGCTCGGAGTTGCGGGTGACGCGGAACTGGTAGGCCCCCTGGACTTCCATGCCCGGAAACAGCTCATCGACGAAGGTGGAGAGCACCGAGGACAGGAACACATAGGTCTGCGGGCCGCCGAGTTTTTCCGGCAGCTGAATGATGCGCGGCAGCGAACGCGGCGCGCGCACGATCGCCAGGTGGCCGGCGCGCCCGAACGCGTCGGTGCCCTTGAGCACCACCACAATGTTCAGCGACTTGTTGAGGATCTTCGGGAACGGATGCGACGGGTCCAGGCCGAGCGGCGACAGCACCGGCATGATCTCGTTGCGGAAGAACGCGCGCAGCCAGCGCTTCTGACGATGGTTCCAGGAGTGGCGCCCGAGCACGTCGATGCCGGCCTCGTGCAGCGCCGGGCGCAGCGTCTCGTTCCAGCAGCGGTACTGCTGGTCCACCAGTTGCGCGGCGCGGTCGTGGATCGAGTTGAGGATCGCCTGCGGGGTCATCCCGTCCGGTGCCGGTGGCAGGCCGAACTCCTGCGCGTGGCGCACGGCGGCGGCGCGGATCTCGAAGAACTCGTCCAGGTTGGTGCAGGAGATGCACATGAAGCGCAGGCGCTCCAGCAGCGGCACCTGCGTATCCATGGCCTGGGCCAGCACGCGGAAGTTGAAGTCCAGCTGCGACAGTTCGCGGTTGATGTACAGCGCCGGGTCGCGCAGCGGATCGTTGTCCACCGGCACGGCGATCGGGACGAGGGTGCTCATGCGGAGAAGTCTTCTGCAGAAGGAAGGGAGGCCGTTTCGGTGCGTGCACGCACCTGGTCGGCGTCGAAGTGGCACGAGAACACGCTGCCCTTGCCGACCTCGCTCTGGATCTCCAGGCGCGCGTGGTGCAGGCCCAGGATGTGCTTGACGATCGACAGGCCCAGGCCGGTGCCGCCGCTTTCGCGCGATCGGCTGCTCGATACGCGGTAGAAACGTTCGGTCAGGCGCGGCAGGTGGGTGGCGGGAATGCCGTAGCCGGTGTCGCGCACCGACAGCACCGCGCCCTGGCCTTCGCGCGCCAGTTCCACCTCGATGCGGCCACCGGCCGGGGTATAGCGCACCGCGTTGGTGACCAGGTTGGAGAACGCACTGTGCAGTTCCTTGTTGGAGCCCTGCAGGTCGATACCGGCGTTGTCGACCACGCTGATCTGGTGGCGGCCCTGGCTGTGCGCCTCGGCCTCGCGGCGCAGCGTGGCCAGCATCGGCGCCATCGCCACCGCTTCTTCCTCGGTGTGTTCCTGCGATTCCAGCCGCGACAGGGTCAGCAGGTCTTCAACCAACTGGGCCATGCGCTGGGACTGCTTGCGCATTTCTTCCAGCATCGGGCCGGTGCCGGGGAAGTCTTCCGGCTCCATCATGTCCAGGTAGCCGTGCACCACTGTCAGCGGCGTGCGCAGCTCGTGGGAGACGTTGGCCACGAAGTCGCGGCGCACTTGTTCCAGGCGCAGCAGCTTGCTTACGTCCCGGGCGATCAGCAGCCAGTAATCGGGCGAATAGGGGATCAGGCGCAGGTTGAGGCGGATGGCCGGATCGACCGGCGAGGGCACATCCAGGATCGGCTCGGCATTGCGTCCGCCAGCCAGCCAGTGGGCCAGCGGCATCGGCTGCAGGCGCTGCACCAGCGCCTCGCCCAGATCGCCGGGGTGGTGCAGGCCGAGCAGCGAGGTGGCCGCTTCGTTGAACCACTGCACGCGCTGGCTGTTGCGGTCCACCACCACCACCGCATCGGGCAGCGCGGCGGCGGCGGCGCGGTAGCTGCGCAGCATGTCCAGCAGGCGTCGCTTGCGCGTGCGCATTTCCCATTGGTTGCGGTACAGCAGCCGGTCCAGCTCGTTCCACACGCCGGTGCCGTCCCCCATGTCCCAGCGATGCCGGGCGGTCAGCCCGCGCAGCACCCGGCGCAGCCGCCAGTAGTGCCAGGCCAGCGCGCCGATGGAGGCCAGTGCGATGCACATCCATACATGTCCGACCACCAGGCCCAGCACGCCGGCCGCGAGCAGCAGGGCGGCGAGGGTGGCCAGCGTTTTCAACCAGGCAGAGCGGATGTGGCGGGGCATTGCGGTCTCGCAGAAGGTGCGGTCCTCGGACGCGATCCAAGGTTATAGCAGGAGTGGCCGGCACCGGGCGCAATGGCCAGGCACCGGCCCGACGAGACTCAGGTCGAGGTCGAGAACCGGTAACCGGCGCCGCGCACGGTCTGCACCATGTTTTCCGCGCCGAACGGTTCCAGGGTCTTGCGCAGGCGACGGATGTGCACGTCGATGGTGCGCTCTTCCACGTACACGCTGCCGCCCCACACATGGTCCAGCAGCTGCGCGCGGGTGTAGACACGCTCGGGGTGGGTCATGAAGAAGTGCAGCAGGCGGTATTCGGTCGGACCGATCGGCACCGGCTGGTCACCGGCGAAGACGCGGTGGGCGGCGCCGTCGATGCGGATGGAACCCACCGCGACGCTGCCGTCTTCGTCATCGTCGCGGGCGCGGCGCATCACCGCTCGGATGCGGGCCAGCAGCTCGCGGGCCGAGAACGGCTTGACCACGTAGTCGTCGACACCGGCTTCCAGGCCGCCGACGCGATCATTCTCTTCGCCGCGCGCGGTGAGCATGATGATCGGCACCTCGCGGGTGAGGGCTTCCTTGCGCCAGCGTCGGGCCAGGTCCAGCCCACTGGTGCCGGGCAGCATCCAGTCCAGCAGGATCAGGTCCGGGACGCGGTCTGCGATCGCCGTCTGCGCCTCGCGGGCATCGCCGGCATGGATCGGGTCGTAGTCGCCCTTGCGCAGGGCGAAGGCGACCATTTCGCGGATCGCGGGTTCGTCATCGACGATCAGAATGCGTTTCTGCACGTGGCACCGTATTGCTTATCAGACCGGGATTGAGCCCAGTAGACTACGGTTTCATGACATGTTTGTGACGGCCCTGGCCCACACTGCCTGCAACTGCCATGGCGCCGTCATCTGCCGCCGGGGCGCCAGCGGGCTCAGCGCCGCTCCAGCTCGGGGTCGCGGATGCCCTGGCGGCGCATTTCCAGCACGGTCGGGGTGATGCTCTCGATGCGCGCATCGACCCGGGCACGGCCCACGTAGTCCAGTGCCGGCTGCTTCTTCAGCGCCTGGAGCTGCATCAGCGCCTGTTCCGGGCGACCGTTCAGGAACGCCGCTTCGGCGTAGGCCTCGCTGGCGCGCACCGTATCGCCGGCCAGTTCGCTGGCGCGGGCGTAGCGCAGCTGGAACACCGGATCATTGCCGCTTTGCGACAGCAACGGGCGCAGCATCGCCTGGGCCCGCTGGCCGGCCTCGCGGCCCCCCTGTTCGTTGAGGATCTCCGCGTACGTCAGCGCCACCGGACGGCTGCCCGGGTGTTGGCGCAGCAGCGTCTCAAAGCGCGTATTGGCCTGGTTCGGCTGGCCCGAACGCGATTCGGCCTCGCCCAGCGCCAGCGCTACCCACAGGTTGTCGGGGTGGTCGCGCAGCAGCTCGGTCAGGTCGCGCCGGGCCTCGCCGGCGCCGCTGTTGCGCAGCCGCGCAAGGGCCAGGCCATAGCGCTGCGGTTGGGTCAGCCCCTGCTTTTGCGCGCGCTGCAGGTTTTCGTATTCACGCACCACATCGCCGGGGGTATCGGCGCTGAGCACGCGCAAGCGCTCGCGTGCCCATTCGAACTGGCCGGTGGCGCCGCGGCTGAGGCTGTTGACCGAGATCTGCATCGAGGCCGGCAGCATTGGATTGTTGCCGCGCACGATCGGATCGGACAACGCCGGATCGGCCGGGTTCACCCGCTCCTGGCGGACTCCGCCGGGCACCTCGGTGGTGAGCAGCACGGTGTCCTTCTTCATCTGCTCGGCGCGGGCCTTGGCCTCGCTGATGCGGGTGGTGGTGACCGGGTGGGTCTGCAGGAAGTCCGGTACCGAGTAGCCGCCGGCATTGCCGCGCATCGAGGCGGACATGCGTTCGAAGAAGCCGGCCATCGCATCCACGTCGTAGCCGCTGCGGGCCAGGGTGCGGATGCCCAGGCGGTCAGCCTCGGATTCGTTGCTGCGGGTGTAGTTGATCTGGCGCTGCTGCATCAGCCCCATGCCGGAGGTGATCGCGGCCATGGTCGCATCGCCCGAGGAATTGCCGCCGGCCTGCTGCGCGGCGACCACCGCCGCCAGCATGCCCAGCAGGATCGGGATCTGGTCGCGCTGGGCCCGTTCCACCCCGCGCAGCACGTGCTGTTGGGTGACATGGGCGATTTCGTGGGACAGCACCGCCGCCACCTCGTCCTCACGCTCGGCGGTCAGCACCAGGCCGGCGTTGACCCCCACGTACCCGCCCAGGGTGGCGAAGGCGTTGATCTGGCGGTCCTTGAGCATGAAAAACGTGTACGACTGGCGCGGCTGGGCGCTGTTGGAGCCGAGCCGGGCGCCCATGGTCTGCAGCCAGTCGTCCACCAGCGGGTCGTCCAGCAGGTAGCCGTAGTTGCGCAGCTCGCGCAGCATCATCCCGCCGTATTCGGCCTGGCGGGCCGGGGTCAGCAGTTCACCGGCCGAGGAGCCGATGTCGGGCAGCTTGGACTCCTGCGCGGACACCAACGGCGCGGCCAGGGCGAGAGTCAGCGCGGCGGAGAGCAGCAGAGGGCGCAATCGAAGCTCCAGGACGGGCGGGGCAGGGGACCAGGCGGCAGCGTGACAGGCGCCATGCAAATCTGCGGTTAATCCACAGTGTTGCGGTGATGACGTGGAAAATCCAGCAGCCAGCTACCATGTACAGACACTCGTTTGTCCGTGGAGTTTCCCGTGAGCCAAGATGTTGCGTCCAACCCGGGTGGGGCCCCTGCCATCACCATCTATTCGACCGCGGTCTGCCCCTACTGCGTGGCTGCCAAGAACTTCCTCAAGAGCAAGGGTCGCGACTGGACCGAAGTGCGGATCGACCTGGATCCGGTCGAGCGCGAGAAGATGATGGCCAAGACCCGCCGCACCAGCGTGCCGCAGATCTTCGTCGGTGACGTCCATGTGGGCGGCTACGACGACATGATGGCCCTGCATCGCGCCGGCAAGCTGGAGCCGCTGCTGGCCGGGCAGGGCCCGGCATGAGCGCGGCCGACGACGGCAGCAAGGATCGCATCGCCGAATTCACCGAATTCCGCCAGCGCATGAACCAGCGCATCCTCGGCGAGCCCAACCAGGTCGTGCGGCGGTTCTTCGCGCTCGACACCCAGACCTACCAGGCTGGCGCGCTCGATGTGAAGACCAAGGAGCTGCTGGGCCTGGTCGCCTCGATGGTGCTGCGCTGCGATGACTGCATCAGCTACCACGTCGCCCAGTGCAAGGACGCCGGGGTCACCCGCGAAGAGTTCTTCGAGACCTTCTCGGTCGGCCTGGTGGTCGGCGGCTCGATCGTGATCCCGCACCTGCGCCGCGCCGTCGATTTCCTCGACCAGCTCGAAGGCGGCGCGGACGCCCCGGCCGTTCACGAACACTGAGGTCCAGGGCCGCCGTGCGGCCCGCCCCGGGTGACGCCGGCGACGCGCCGGCGGGTTTTCGTTCATGTTCGACAAGGTGTGCCCACCGACCGACGGTCGGTGGCTACCGTGGGGTGGGACCGCCTTGTTGCCGGCCAGCGGACGTCACTACCACCAATGGCGGATTTGGGTCCGTTGGGCGGGTCAGGCATAATTGCCGATGAAACTTCCCTTGCGCCCGTGCTCCGCGTAGCTGACGGACGGCGCTCCCCCTCGGTTCGGACTACACATCAATGACGCAGAAAATCACGGTCATCCGCGGCGACGGCATCGGCCCGGAGATCATGGACGCTACCCTGTTCGTGCTCGGCAAGCTGGACACCGGCTTTGAATACGAAGACGCCGACGCAGGCCTGGTCGCGCTGGAAAAGCACGGCGACCTGATGCCGGCCTCCACGCTGGAATCGATCGCGCGCAACAAGATCGCCCTGAAGAGCCCGCTGACCACCCCGGTCGGTGGCGGCTTCACCTCGATCAACGTCAGCCTGCGTCGTCATTTCGACCTGTATGCCAACGTGCGTCCGGCGGTGTCCTTCCCGAACACCAAGTCGCGCTTTGGCGACGGCGTGGACCTGATCACCGTGCGTGAGAACACCGAAGGCGCCTACCTGGCCGAAGGCCAGGAAGTGTCGGCCGATGGCGAGACCGCGTTCTCGGGCACCCGTATCACCCGCAAGGGCTCCGAGCGCATCGTGCGCTACGCCTTCGAGCTGGCCCGCAGCACCGGCCGCAAGAAGGTCACCGCCGTGCACAAGGCCAACATCATCAAGTCGACCTCGGGCCTGTTCCTGGCCGTGGCGCGCGAAGTGGCGGCCAAGTACCCGGAAATCGAGTTCCAGGAAATGATCGTCGACAACTGCTGCATGCAGTTGGTGATGCGTCCGGAACAGTTCGACATCATCGTGACCACCAACCTGTTCGGCGACATCATTTCCGACCTGTGCGCCGGTCTGGTCGGTGGCCTGGGCCTGGCCCCGGGCGCCAACATCGGTGAGAACGCGGCCATCTTCGAAGCCGTGCACGGCACCGCGCCGGACATCGCCGGGCAGGGCAAGGCCAATCCGTGCGCGCTGCTGCTGGCAGCCGCGCAGATGCTGGACCATGTCGGCCAGACCGACAACGCCGAGCGCCTGCGCAAGGCCATCGTGGCCACGCTGGAAGCCAAGGACTCGCTGACCGGCGACCTGGGCGGCACCGGCAACACCATGGGCTTCGCCCAGGCCATCGCCAGCCGCCTGTAAGCGGTCCGGCGACACTGGTGAATCCACAGCGGGGCGCCTTCGGGCGCCCCGTTGCGTTGGCGTGCCTGGAACGTTATCTGTGCAGTTCCCGCACAGATGGCGTGCAGGAAGATGGCTGGTGGGCGCACAGGTCGGCGCGCATCCTGTGCCCACCTTCCACGCACAGGAGCACTCCCATGAACCTCACCACCTTTGGCCTGGCCAGTCTGATCGGCATGGCCGCCATCGCCCCGGCGGTTGCCGCCGAACCGAGCCATCCCACCATCCGCCAGCTGGCCGGTGCGCCCAGCGCTACCGCGCTGGATGCCGCAAAAACCGCGGTGCTGGTGATCGACTTCCAGAACGAGTATTTCGACGCCAGTGCCGCCCCGGGCTTTGCCGGCGGCCGCATGGTCATTCCCGATGGCGTGGCCGCGCTGGCCCAGGCCCGTCGTGTGGTCGACTTCGCCGATGCCAACGGCATCCGCGTCATCCACGTGCAGCATGTGCTGCCGGCCGGCGCGCCGCTGTTCGCTCAGGGCAGCGTCAATGTGGCCTTCCACCGCGACATGCAGCCGCGCAGCGGCGAAACCGTGATCCAGAAGGACAACGTGAGCGTGTTCGCCGGCGCCTCGGCCGCCGCGCTGGACAAGGTGCTCCAGGACGCCGGTATCGACACCTTGATCGTCACCGGCCTGCAGACCCATGCCTGCGTGGTGGGCGCCGCCCGTGACGCGGCCGCGGCCCCGCGCGGCTATCGGGTGATCGTGTCCTCCGACGCCAGCGCCAGCCGCGACCTCGACCTGGCCGGCGGCAAGCGCATCGGCCACCGCGCGCTGCACGAAGCGTCGCTGGCACAGATCGACGACGCGTTCGGCGATGTCATGGCCACCGAGGCGATCCTGGCGCTGCCGGTGCGCAAGTCGAGCGACGGCGCTTGATAAGCTGGCAGGGCCCGCATCCGGCGGGCCCTGCCAACCGGAGCTGCCTGCCGATGGATCACTTCGCCGCCCTGCGTGCGCTGCGCGCGATCGTCGACGCCGGCAGTTTCACCGCTGCCGCCGAGCGGCAGGGCACCACCCACTCGGCCATGTCGCGGCAACTGCGGCAACTGGAAGAGCACCTGCAGGTCCGGTTGCTCGACCGCAACAGCCGACGGCTGTCGCTGACAGAGGCCGGCCGCGATTACTACCGCGAGGCCGTGGCGCTGCTGGAGCGGCTGGACCAGGCCGATGACCGTGCCCGTGCAGGGCAGGCCACGCCCAGCGGACGGCTGCGGATCACCGTGCCGCAGGTGGTGGCCAGCCAGGAGTTGCCGTACTGGCTGCCGGGGTTCCTTGCACGCTATCCGCAGGTGGCGCTGGACCTTTCCGCCGACGACCAGTTGGTCGACGTGGTCGGCGGTGGATTCGACCTGGCGCTGCGCATCGCCGCAACGCTGCCGGACAGCCAATTGGTTGCCCGTGAACTGGCCAGCTGCCCGCGCATCCTGGTCGCCGCGCCGGCCTACCTTGCCACCCATGGCCTGCCGCGGCAGGCCGCTGACCTGGACAAACACGCGCTGCTGGCCTTCAGCCCGGCCGGTACCGCTGCGCGTTGGGAACTGCAGGGGCCGCGCGGGGCCAGCGCCAGCGTCGAGGCCGGCCAGCGACTGCACGTGGATGCCACCCCGGCGCTGTATGCCGCCGTGCTGGCGGGCATGGGCATCAGCCTGTTCACCGCGTTGACCGTGCAGGAGGATCTGCGCACCGGTCGCCTGATCCGCGTGCTGCCCGGCTGGCACGCCGGACAGCGCCGCTACTTCGCGCTGTATCCGCATGCGCGTGCGCTTGCCCCGAAGGTGCGCGCGCTGGTGGATTACCTGGCCGCGCATTACRCCGGGCAGACGGGCGGGGCGGGCTCGGCGGCTGGCGAGCGCGCATGAAAAAGGGCGCCCGGGGGCGCCCTCTTGAAGGTGCGGATCGAGCGGCTCAGCGCTGCTGGATCTTCGACAGCAGGCGCAGGAATTCCACGTACAGCCACACCAGCGTGACCATCAGGCCGAACGCGCCGTACCACTCCATGTACTTGGGTGCGCGGGCTTCGGCGCCGTTCTCGATGAAGTCGAAATCCAGCACCAGGTTCAGCGCGGCCACCACCACCACGAACAGGCTGAAGGCGATGCCCATCCAGCCGCCCTGGTGGATCATCGGCACATTGATGTTGAAGAAGCTCAGCACGAACGAAGCCAGGTACAGCAGCGCGATGCCGCCCGTGGCCGCGACCACGCCCAGCTTGAAGTTCTCGGTGACCTTGATCAGGCCGCTGCGGTACACCGCCAGCATGACGAACATCGTGCCGAAGGTCAGCATCACCGCCTGCATCACAATGCCCGGGAACTTGGCGTTGAACACCGCCGAGATCGCGCCCAGGAACAGGCCTTCGACCAGCGCGTACATCGGCGCGGTGACCGGCGACCATTCCTTCTTGAAGATGGTCACCAGTGCCAGCACCAGGCCGCCGATCGCACCGGCCACGGTGTACAGCATTGCCCCGCCGGTCGGCAGGCCAGCGGCATCCACCGACTGACTCCAGGCGAAGGCTGCGGTAAGCACGGTCAACAGGAGCAGCAGGCCGGTCTTGTTGACGGTGCCGTTGATGGTCATTGCCTGGTCGGGCGAGGTCACTACCGAGCCGCTGGCAAGATCCAGGAACGTCGATTCGGAAAGTGCGGGATTGCCGCTGCGCATTGCCAATCTCCTTGAAGGGGTAGGGTTCCGGCCATCCGACCGCTGCGGCGAGCATAGCCGATACGCAGCGGTCGGGACGCGACGTGTACGACAACGTGAAATAAGCGTTGACAGATGCTGCGCAGATTCCCACAATAGCCGACTCTTTCGGGGGGAACCTCGAGGGATTTACCACCGGGGTATAGCGCAGTCTGGTAGCGCGCCTGCTTTGGGAGCAGGATGTCGGGGGTTCGAATCCCTCTACCCCGACCAAGCCTGCTCAAAACAGGATTGAAATGCGATAATCCAGCCAGGGCGCCCGTAGCTCAACTGGATAGAGCACCGGCCTTCTAAGCCGGCGGTTACAGGTTCGATTCCTGTCGGGCGCACCATCGGGTGCATGCGTCAGGAAGCAAAGTTTTCAGTGGTGGCTGTAGCTCAGTTGGTTAGAGTTCCGGATTGTGATTCCGGTGGTCGGGGGTTCGAGTCCCCTCAGCCACCCCACTGATTCAAACTGGTTCACCGAAAGTGAATCAGAGTTGCAAAAGGCAGCACACACGCTACAATGTGCGCCTGAGTTTTCAGGGCTGTTAGCTCAGTTGGTAGAGCAGTTGACTCTTAATCAATAGGTCCAAGGTTCGAATCCTTGACAGCCCACCAAGACAGAAGCCGCCTGGTCCGCCAGGCGGCTTTTTTCTTGCCTGCGATTCCGCAAGCACCGGTAGTGCCGAGCCATGCTCGGCAGCCACKTAAAAACGAGCAGGATCGCAGCTCTGCCGGCCGGGCAGAGCCCGGCTCTGCCACGGGGCGGTGTTTCTCATTCGTTTAGAAAAAGTGCTTGCATCCCCGGTGGGAAATCCAGCATAATTCGCCTCCCGATTTTCGGGCTGTTAGCTCAGTTGGTAGAGCAGTTGACTCTTAATCAATAGGTCCAAGGTTCGAATCCTTGACAGCCCACCAAGACGAAAGCCACCTGGTCATCCAGGTGGCTTTTTTCTTGCCCGTGACCCGTCCTGAATTGGGTTGACACCTTTTCCCACAGGAAGAGGAATGTTCAATGGATTCAACACTCAGGCGCAGCCAGCGGGATTACTCGCTGGCCTTCAAATTGTCGGTGGTCGACCAGGTCGAGCGCGGGGAACTGACCTACAAAAAGGCCCAGGAGCGATACGGGATCCAAGGACGGAGCACTGTGCTTGGCTGGCTTCGCCGCCATGGTCGGCAGGATTGGTCAGGTGGTGCATCATCTGCCC
>NZ_JBFULC010000032.1:0-79864 GCF_056400525.1 Stenotrophomonas sp. P5_A9 | reverse complement strand
GGCTTCCCCCTGCGTACCGCAAGCCGAGCCCCTTCGCGGTCGGTAGGCTCCTGGGCAAAATAAAGGAGGAGGCCGCCAGGCCGGGGGACATTTGCACCAGGGGCCTACCGGCCGCGAAGGGGCCCTCACGCGCGCGGCAGACCCAAACGGAGACGCCAGCCGATCCAAACGCACCTGCAATCCCGGCCACGCGCATATCGCCGCGTGCCATCTGCGACGTCCTTTGGAACCAGATGCTCCCTTCCATTGGAAGAAGAACTTTTTTCATGGCAGGCGCGATGGGGCTCCGACCGAATTGACGGGCAGCCGGCCAGCGGCCGGCACTACCGGGTGCATACACCGGGCATGTCAGAATGGATCGATACCTCCCGACGGGCGACGCGATGCTGTTCGAGTGGATGCTGGGCTCCTGGTTGTTGATGCTGGATTGGGTGATCCGGCTGGCCGCGCTGTTCTGGATACCCACCCGCACCACGCCCGGTGCGGCACGCAGCTGGTTGCTGCTGGTCGGCTTCGTGCCACTGCTCGGCTTGCCGCTGTACCTGCTGTTCGGCCACCCGTGGTTGTCGCGCCAGCGCGTGCAGCGCCAGGCCGAAGCCTCGCAGGTGATCCGCGAAGAGCAGGCGCTGCAGCCCCCGCTGCGCTGGACCCCGGTGCCCAACACCGCCACCGCCGAGATCGTGCCGCTGATCGAGCGGCAGGGCGACTTCATGCCCATCCACGGCAACGCCGTGGACCTGCACAGCGACTACCAGGCCTCACTGCAGGCGTTGATCGAGGATATCGACCAGGCCCGCGAGCGCGTCCACCTGCTGTACTACCTGATGTTCGACGATGCGGTGGGCGAGGCGATCGTGCAGGCATTGCAGCGTGCCGCCGCGCGTGGCGTGCACTGCCGCCTGCTGCTGGACGCGGTGGGCGCCAAGCGCGGCCTGCGCCATTATCGACGCCGCCTGCAGGCACTGGGCGTGGACGTGCGCGCGATGCTGCCCGGTGGCCTGCGCTGGCGCCGCAGCGGACGCATGGACCTGCGCAACCACCGCAAGATCGCGGTGATCGACAACCGCGTCGGCTACATCGGCTCGCAGAACCTGGCCCAGCCGGAGTTCGTCCCGGGCTTTCCCAACAAGGAACTGGTCGCGCGCGTGCGCGGCCCCGGTGTGGCGCACCTGGAGGCGGTGTTCGCCAGCGACTGGTACATGGAAACCGGCCAGCGCCTGGACGTGATGACCGCCGTGCCGGTGTGCTCGGCTGACGTCGCCACCCAGCTGTTGCCCAGCGGCCCGGCCTATCCCTTCAGCAATGCGCGCGATGCGGTCAACGCGCTGATCCATCTGGCGCGGCGGCGGATCGTGCTGGTCACCCCGTACTTCGTGCCCGATGAAGCCACGCTCAGCGCGTTGCGCATCGCCGCGCTGTCCGGCGTGCAGGTGCAGCTGATCCTGTCGGCCAGCAGCAACCAGCGGCTCACCGCGTGGGCGCAGGAGGCCTATTACGATGAGTTGCTGCGCTGTGGCGTGCGCATCGCGCTGTACGAGCCCTGTTTCCTGCATGCCAAGCACCTCACCGTGGACGAGGACATCGCGCTGGTCGGCTCGATCAACCTGGACATCCGTTCGTTCGCGCTCAACGCCGAGATCGGCATGCTCTGTTACGACACCGGCATCGTCGCCCAGCTGCTGCAGATCGAAAGCGACTACCTGCTGCAAGCGCGCCACCTCGAGCTGGACACCTGGCGCCAGCGTCCGGCGTGGCGGCGCAGTCGCGAAGGCATCGCGCGCCTGGCCGATGCGTTGATGTGAGCGTGTCGCCAGCGTGCGCGCAGGCATCGCCTACAATACCCGCATGAGCGCATCCGATTCCCACCGCCAGTGCGACCTGGCCATCGTCGGCGGCGGTGCGGCCGGCGTGCTGGTCGCGCTGCATGCCCTGCGCAGCGCGACCCGCGCGGTGCACATCGCCTTGTTCGAACCGGCCTCGGTGCTGGCCCAGGGCATCGCCTATGCCACGCCGTGGCCGGAGCATCTGCTCAACGTGCCGGCCGGCAAGATGAGTGGGCTGCCCGAGGCGTCCGAGGATTTCCTCGATTACCTGCAGCAGGTCGATGCGTTCCCCGCGGTGTCGCGTGAGGCGCTTGCGGCCGAGTATGTGCCGCGACGCTTCTACGCGACGTACCTGCAGGCCCGGCTGGAACAGGCACAGGCGGCCAGCCCGGCACGCCTGAGCGTGGTGCACGAGGCGGTGATCGGTCTGCAGCCGGCGTCGACCCCCCGGCATCTTTCGCTGGCCAATGGCGAGCAGTGGCAGGCACGCCAGGTGGTGCTGGCCTGCGGCAACAGCATGCGCCCGTTGCCGGTGCCCGGCGCCGAGGCGCTGCCGCCGGGCAAGGTCGTGGATGCCTGGGATTACGACGGCGTGCGCCTGCTGGCCGGCGATGGCGACCTGGCCATCATCGGCTCGGGCCTGAGCATGGCCGACAGCGTGGTGGCGTTGGCCAACGCCGGGCATTGTGGCCGCATCCACGTGCTGTCCCGTCACGCGCTGCTGCCGTTGGCGCACGCGCACGGCGGCGCGGCCACGTTCGATCCGCAGCCGTTGCTGGCCATGCCATTGCGACAGAAGCTGCGCGCGCTGCGCGGTCACGCACGCGATGCGGTCGCGCAGGGCCTGCCGTGGCAGAGCGTGATGGACCGGATCCGTGCGCTTGGACAGGCCCTGTGGTTGAGCCTGGAGGCGGCCGACCAGCGCCGTTTCCTGCGCCATGTGGTGCGCTACTGGGACGTGCATCGCCACCGCATCGCCGAGCAGGTAGAGGCGCAGGTGGACGCGCTGGAACGGTCCGGACAGCTGCAGCGGCATCGCGCGCGACTGGACACGGTACTGGTGCTGGACGGCACCCTGCAGGTGCACGCGCATGGCGCCGATGGCGGCCTGGCGCCCCTGCAGGTGAGTGCGTTGATCAACGCTACCGGCGTGGAAACCCGCGCCATCGCGATGCGCAATCCACTGGTCCAGCAACTGCTGGCCAATGGCCACGCGCGCCCGGGTCTGCACGGGCTTGGGCTGGATACCTCGGTGGCGCATGCTGAACTGCTCGCGGCCAACGGCCAGCCGCATCCCGACGTGCAGGTGGTGGGCAGCCTGCGCATCGGTACGCTGTGGGAAAGCCTGGCCATTCCGGAACTGCGGGTGCAGGCGCAGCAGGCCGCCGTGCGCGCGCTGGGCCGATGCCCTGCGTAGGTGGGCCAGCTGCGACACCTCGCGGTATCGGCTGACGCGAGGTATTGAAAGGGCTCATGCCTCTGTCTCGATCTTCGCATTGGTGACGGTGCGCATACCGATCTAGGCTGCTGCCTTTCAGACCGGGAATACGCATGACGTCCACCTTCGACCTGAACGCCCCACGCGGTCTCCGTGCCCAGGCGGTGACGCGCCGTCTACTGGTCGTACTGGGTGCAGGCATGCTGCTGTCTGCCTGCCGGCCAGCAGACAGTGCCGATGCCGCCGTAACCGGCGCGCCGGCCAGCGCCGCGCCGCCCGTGGCCAGGGCAGTCGATGACATTCCGGCCTGCCCGGCCGGTGCCAGCGTCATGGACGGCTGGAACGATCGCGCCCCGCCACGGCGCATCTTCGGCAACACGTGGTATGTGGGCACCTGCGGGCTGTCGGCGGTGCTGGTGACGTCCGACCAGGGGCATGTGTTGATCGACGGGGGCACCGTGGCGGCCGGTCCCCTGATCGAGGCCAACATCCGTGCACTGGGCTTCGATCCGCACGCGGTGAAGTACCTGGTGAATTCGCATGAACACTCCGACCATGCCGCCGGCCTGGCCCACCTGCAGGCGGCCACCGGTGCCCCGCTGCTGGCGCGTGCACCGGCGGTTGCCACGCTGCGCAAGGGCAGGAGCGACCGCAGCGACCCGCAGTACCTCGAACCGGGCGGGACCTTCCCGCCCGTGGCCGACGTCGCGGTGATCGGCCACGGCGAGGTGGTCCGTGTTGGTCCGTTGGCGCTGACCGCGCATGCCACGCCGGGCCACACCCCCGGCGGCACCAGCTGGACATGGCGTTCCTGCGAGGGCGCACGCTGCCTGGACATCGCCTACACCGACAGCGTCAGTGCCATCTCCGATGCGCAGTACCGCTACCTGGATCATCCAAAGATGGTGGCCGCATTCGGCCGCGGCCTGGACACCCTTGCCGCGCTGCCCTGCGACATCCACGTGACGCCGCATCCGCTGGGCAGCGATCTGTTCGCCCGCCTGGCGGGCGATGGCACGCCGCCATTGGTGGACGCGGGGGCCTGCCGGCGTTACGCGCAGAACGGACGCGCCCAGCTGGACGCGCGCCTGAAGGACGAGGCTGCCGGCCGCAAGCCCTGACGCAGGGAGGGCGCGGAGGGCGTAAAATAGCCCGATGGATGTCTCCCACTTGCTCGACGGGCTCAACCCCGCCCAGCGCGAAGCTGTGTCCGCCCCGCCCGGCCACCATCTGGTGCTTGCCGGTGCCGGTTCCGGCAAGACCCGCGTGCTTATCCACCGCATCGCCTGGCTGAATGAAGTCTGCGGCGTGCCCACCCATGGCATTTTCGCGGTGACCTTCACCAACAAGGCCGCCGGCGAGATGCGCCACCGCATCGACCTGCAGCTGCCCCAAGGCAGCCGCGGCGCGTGGATCGGCACCTTCCACGGGCTGGCCCACCGCCTGCTGCGCCTGCATTACCAGGACGCCAAGCTGCCCGACAGCTTCCAGGTGCTCGACTCGGACGACCAGCTGCGCCTGGTCAAACGCGTGGTGCAGCAGCTGGAGATCGACGACAGCAAGCATCCGCCCAAGCAGATCGCCTGGTGGATCAACGAGCAGAAGGACGAAGGTCGTCGCCCGCAGCACATCCAGCCCGAGCCGCACGATGCGTGGCTGGAAACCATGCGCCAGGCCTACATCGCCTACCAGGAGCGCTGCGACCGCGCCGGCCTGGTCGACTTCGCCGAGCTGCTGCTGCGCGCGCATGAACTGCTGCGCGACAACCCGGCGCTGCTGGCGCACTATCGCTCGCGTTTCCGCGAGATCCTGGTGGACGAGTTCCAGGACACCAACGCCATCCAGTACGCCTTCGTGCGCGTACTGGCCGGTGACAGCGGCCACGTGTTCGTGGTCGGCGACGATGACCAGGCCATCTACGGCTGGCGCGGCGCCAAGGTCGAGAACGTCCAGCGCTTCCTGAAGGATTTCCCCGGCGCGCAGACCGTGCGGCTGGAGCAGAATTACCGCTCCAGCGCCAACATCCTGGGCGCGGCCAACGCGGTGATCGCGCACAACCCGGACCGTATCGGCAAGGAACTGTGGACCGACAGCGGCGACGGCGATCCGATCGACCTGTACGCGGCCTACAACGAAATGGACGAGGCGCGTTACGTGGTCGAACGCGCGCGCCAGTGGGTGCGCGACGGCGGCAGCTACGGCGATGCCGCAGTGCTCTACCGCAGCAACGCGCAGTCGCGTGCCTTCGAAGAAGCGCTGATCTCCGAACAGGTCCCGTACCGCGTATACGGCGGCATGCGCTTCTTCGAGCGTGCCGAAATCAAGGACGCGCTGGCCTACCTGCGCCTGATGACCAACCGCAACGATGACGCCGCCTTCGAGCGTGCGGTCAACACGCCCACCCGTGGCATCGGCGACCGCACCCTGGATGAAGTGCGCCGGTTGGCGCGCACCCACGCGATCTCGCTGTGGGAGGCCACCATGCTCACTACCCAGGGCAACGAACTGGCCGCACGCGCACGCAATGCGCTGGCCGGGTTCCTGACCCTGGTCAACCAGCTGCACGGCGAAGCCGGCGAGATGACCCTGGCCGAGCGCATCGACCACGTGCTGGTGCGCTCGGGCCTGCGCGAACATTGGTCCAAGGAAAGCCGCAACGCGCTGGA
Organism: Stenotrophomonas sp. P5_A9; assembly: GCF_056400525.1. Lineage (NCBI taxonomy): Bacteria > Pseudomonadati > Pseudomonadota > Gammaproteobacteria > Lysobacterales > Lysobacteraceae > Stenotrophomonas > Stenotrophomonas sp. P5_A9. Next base: position 73,937 of record NZ_JBFULC010000032.1, on the reverse strand, counting down.
TTCGGAATCGCGCGCGGACAACCTGGACGAACTGGTCTCGGTGGCCTCGCGCTTCGTGCGCCGCGAAGACGACATCGAAGAAACCGGCGAGACCATGAGCGAACTGGTCGCGTTCCTGTCCTACGCTTCGCTGGAGGCCGGCGAAGGCCAGGCCCAGGCCGGCGAGGAGGGCGTGCAGCTGATGACGCTGCATTCGGCCAAGGGCCTGGAGTTCCCGATCGTGTTCCTGGCCGGCATGGAAGATGGCCTGTTCCCGAGCGCACGCTCGCTGGAAGAGAGTGGCCGGCTGGAAGAAGAGCGTCGCCTGGCCTACGTGGGCATCACCCGCGCGCGCCAGAAGCTGGTGCTCAGCTACGCCGAGTCGCGCCGCATCCACGGCCAGGAAAACTACAACGTGCCCTCGCGCTTCCTGCGCGAGATCCCGCGTGAACTGCTCAATGAAGTGCGGCCCAAGGTGCAGGTCTCACGCACCGCCTCGCTCGGCGCCAACCGGGTGATGGGGCACGCCGCGCTGGAAGCGCCGCCGCTCAAGCTGGGTGCGATGGTCAACCATCCCAAGTTCGGCGAAGGCATGGTCACCGACTACGAAGGCAATGGGCAGCATGCCCGCGTGCAGGTCGAGTTCGCCGATGCCGGCAGCAAGTGGCTGGTGATGGCGTACGCCAACCTGACCGTGATTTGAGGGTGGCGCGCCACGGATGACGCGCCACGTCCTCTTCATCTGCAGCCAGAACCGCCTGCGCAGCCCGACGGCCGAGCAGGTGTTCGCCGATTGGCCGGGTGTGGAGACCGCATCGGCCGGGCTCAAGCCCGATGCCGACGTGCCGGTCAGCCCGGAGCTGCTGCAATGGGCCGACCTGATCATCGTCATGGAGCGTGCCCACCGCAGCCGCCTGTCCAGCCGTTTCCGGCCATGGTTGGGCGGCAAGCGCATCGTCTGCCTGGATATTCCCGACGACTACGATTTCATGCAGCCGGCGTTGGTGGCGTTGCTGGAACGCAAGGTACCGCCGCTGCTGCGGTAGAGCCGAGCCATGCTCGGCTGCTCTGCTCTGCTCTGCGCGGTGCCATCGCCCCGTCCAACCGGCGCTGCCTGTTACGTAGCCGGGCATGGCTCGGCTCTACAATGGTTGGCCTTTCCTCCAGCCCAGGCCGCCTCATGACCGATTCGCCGATGCACATCACCGTCAAGTTGAACGCAAAGCTCCAGCCCGAGCATCGCCACGAGCTGTTCGAGGATCCGCTCGACGCGCTGCTGGAAAATGCAGGCCTGGGCCAGCTCACCGGCGGCGGCACGGCATTGTCCGATGAGGGTGAAGTGGAGTACGGGGATATCGAGATCGCGCTCAACGATCCGGCTTCGCTGCCGGCGGTGATCGAACTGCTGGAACAGCTGGGCGCGCCGAAGGGCTCGCTGATCCAACGTGCCGGTGAGCCGGATCAGGCGTTCGGCGTCACCGAAGGCCTGGCCCTGTACTTGAACGGCACCGACCTGCCGGACGAGGTGTACGCGCAGTGCGATTCGAACTATGTGTTCGAGCAGATCGTCGAGCGCATCGAAGGCGTGGGCGAGATCTGCAGCTGGTGGCAGGGACCGACCGAAACCGCGCTGTACCTCTACGGCGTGTCGTTCGAGACGCTGCGCGAGCGCATCGCCGAACTGGTCGCGACCTATCCGCTGTGCCAGGGCGCGCGCGTGGTGAAGATCGCCTGATCCCCGTCAAGCCATGCCGGGTTTGCGGGTAGCCGACCAACGGTCGGCTCTACGGTGTGCCGGATCCACGTAGAGCCGACCGTTGGTCGGCTGCCGTTCGAAGCACCCCAACCCTCACTCCGTATCGACCGCTCGCGCCGCCCCACGCACCTGCTCCCAGTCCAGGCCGAACAGCACTAGCCACAGACCGCTGCCGATCTCGCCCAGCGAGGCCGGCAGGGTGGCGTAGTCGGACAGCAGCGTGGTTGCATAGCCGCGGATCAGCAGCTCGCCGAACACGCTGAGCACAGCGCCCGCGCCGCCGACCATCAGCAGCGCGCCGGGCACGCGCGGGATGGCGCGCGTGCGCCACACCCGCCCGCCGCACGGCAGCAGCCACAGGCGCCAGAACAGGCTGGCCAGGAAGATGTGGCTGCTCCAGCTTTTCAGTGCACCCAGCGCCAGCGCCTGCCGCTGCGCGGCGGGAAGTGCCAGGGCGCGCGCACGGCGGGTCCGTGCGGCCTTCATCGACCGCGACTCATCCGCCCGGGTCCGGCACTCATCCCGGATTTCACCGGATTCGTCGCCTGCCGCTTGTGGCGCACACGCACCGCGCCCAGAGTCTGGCGCTGTCCGCTGGGAGCGCGCAAATGAACAAGGGAATTCCGTACCTGCTGGCTGTTCTGGTCGCGCTGACGCTGTCGGCGGGCTGGGCGGCGCCGGTGCTGGCCCTGTTCGAACACGCCTACACCTGCCTGCAGACGGGGGGCGGCCTGGACCTGGTGCGACTGCGGTGCGAAGCGCGCCCCAGCGGCCTGTGTGCGTTGCTGGCATMGTGGCCCTTCTGGACCACTGCCGGCGTGCTGGGGCTGACGGCGATTGCCGCCACGCGCCTGCCCGGCCGGCGCATGAGCCCGCGCTGACAGCCGCACCGCCGCGTCTACCCGGAACAGGGCCGGCGCGGCATCATCAGCAGCCACACCAGGAATCGACCATGGCGCTGAGCGAAAAGGAAAAGATGCTGTCCGGCCAACCCTACCGGCCGGGCGACCCTGAACTGCAGGCCGAGATGGCCGCCGCCAAACACTGGATGGTCCGCTACAACGCCGCCCTGGCCGAATCGCCGGCGGTGCGCCGCACGCTGCTGCGGGAGCGGTTGGGTGCGGTGGGCGAGGGCGCGGTGATTCGCCCGCCCTTCCATTGCGACTACGGCAGCCACATCCAGCTCGGCGAGGGCGTGTTCCTCAACTACAACTGCGTGATCCTGGACGTGGCCGAGGTCAGTATCGGCGCCGGCACCCAGATCGGGCCGGCGGTGCAGATCTATGCCGCCGACCACCCACGCGATCCGCACGCACGTGCCGACGGGCTGGAGTTGGCCAGGCCGGTGCGGATCGGCCGCAACGTCTGGATCGGCGGTGGCGCGATCGTGCTGCCCGGGGTGAGCATCGGCGACGATGCGGTGGTCGGTGCCGGCAGCGTGGTCACCCGCGACGTGCCGGCCGGTGCCACCGTAGTCGGCAATCCGGCGCGGGTCGTGCCCCGGCGCGATTGATCTGGCGCAAGGCGCAGCCTCCACACCGGGTGTGCAATGGTGTCCACCCCATTGTCACCGTGGACGGAGCCCTGCCATGTACAAGCGAATCCTGATTGCCACCGACGGGTCGGAGCTGGCCGAAAAGGGGCTGCTCAAAGGCCTGGAGCTGGCCCGCGACCTCAATGCCGAGGTCGATATCGTGACCGTTTCCGAGCCGTGGGCGGTGGGCATGTACGACGCGATGGGCTGGAGCGTGGGGTACATGAACAGCCCCGAGTACAAGGCCGACCGCGATGAGGCCGCGCAGAAGGTGCTGGACCCGGCCAAGGCCACCGCCGAAGCACAGGGCCTGCGCGTCAACGTCGTTCACGTGCTGGACCGCTACGCCGCCGATGGCATCATCGACACCGCCACCGAACGCAGCAGCGACCTGATCGTGATGACCTCGCACGGCCGCCGCGGCGTCACCCGCGTGCTGCTCGGCAGCCAGACCGCCGAAGTGCTCGCGCGCAGCACCGTGCCGGTGCTGGTAATCCGCTGAGGGACCGACCGGGTAGTGCCGGCCGTTGGCCGGCTTCCGGTGACGTCAGATTTMCCGAGGAGCCGGCCAGCGGCCGGCAGTATCTGGCGASGTCACGTTTTACCGAGGAGCCGGCCAGCGGCCGGCACTACCTGGCTCGGGTGCGGTGCGTCTGGATCAATCGCGCAGCTGCAACGTCTGCGATTCGTCCAGGCTGCCGTCCGGCTGCAGCACCACGTAGCGCTCGCCCGCGCGGTCGAACAGCACCGGGATCGGGTCGCGGAACAGCGGGCGGCGCACGAACCGCAGCTGCCAGCCGAAATGCTCCAGCGTTTCCACGGCCTTGCGTTGCTCGGCGGTGAGGCCGGCGCGCAACTGGACTGGATCGGGCGACTGGCGGCGTTCGGGCGTATTCATGCGGGAAAACGAAACGGCGGGAGAGACTTCTGCGCCTGCAAGCGGTGTACCAGCACCGGGCGCGGCCGCAGCGCGGCGTATGCCATCACCAGCTGTAGAGCTTCCAGTACACCGGCGAGACGCCGTCCTTGTCGCTGTCCATGCGGCCATCGCCGTTGCGGTCGTACATGTAGTACGCCGCGCCACGCGACGGGCTCACCTTGACCATGCGCAACTGGCCGCCGACGCGGTATTCCTCGACGGTGTCACCGTTGTCCAGGGTGCGCTTGGAGACATCGGCACCGCTGACATCGACCGGGGGCGAACCCGCGCGGCCGGTGGTGGCGCACCCGGCCAGCAACAGCAGGCCAGCCAGCATCAGAGTCTTCATGGGCCGAGGATCCTTGTACGGGGAGGTCTGGATTATGCCCCATGGGTCGTGATGCCCGCGCAGGGACCGCGTGCGACCGGGCGGGTAGAATCGTCACATGAGCCGATTAGTCCTGATTGACGGGTCCAGTTACCTGTATCGCGCGTTCCACGCGCTTCCCCCGCTGACCAACGCCCACGGTGAACCTACCGGCGCGCTGTTCGGCGTGGTCAACATGCTGCGCGCCACGCTGAAGGAGCGCCCGGAATACGTGGCGTTCGTGGTCGATGCGCCCGGCAAGACCTTCCGCGATGACCTGTACGCCGACTACAAGGCCAACCGTCCGCCGATGCCCGACGAGCTGCGCCCGCAGATCGAGCCGATGTGCCGCATCGTCGAAGCGCTCGGCCTGAGCATCCTGCGCATCCCCGGCGTGGAAGCCGACGATGTGATCGGCACGCTGGCGCTGCAGGGCCACCAGGACGGCCTGCACGTGACCATCTCCACCGGTGACAAGGACTTCGCGCAGCTGGTGCGTCCGGGCATCGAACTGGTCAACACCATGACCGGCAGCCGCATGGATTCGGACGCGGCGGTAATGGAGAAGTTCGGCGTGCGCGCCGACCAGATCGTCGACCTGCTGGCGCTGATGGGCGACGCCGTGGACAACGTGCCGGGCGTGGAGAAGTGCGGTCCCAAGACCGCCGCCAAGTGGCTGGCCGAGTACCAGCACCTGGACGGGGTGATGGCGGCCGCGCCGGGGATGAAGGGCAAGATCGGCGAAAACCTGCGCGCCGCGCTGGAGCGCCTGCCGCTCAACCGCGAGCTGGTCACCATCCGCACCAGCGTGCCGTTGGATGCCAGCCCGCGCACGTTGGCCCTGCGCGATCCGGACGTGCCCACGCTGGGCGAGCTGTACCTGCGCTACGGCTTCACCCAGGCGCTCAAGGAGCTGGGTGGCCCGGCCGCCGCCGCAGTGGCCGCCAGCGACGCTGCGGTGAGCCTGCGTGGCACTGCGGCCGGCTACGCCCGCAGCGCCCCGGCCGACGCGGCAGCGCCGCTCGACCCGGCGCTGTCGGCCCCGGGTGACTACGAAACGGTGCTGACCACCGCACAGCTCGATGCCTGGGTGCAGCGCATCGAGGCGGCCGAGCTGATCGCCTTCGATACCGAAACCGACGCGCTCGATGCGATGCGCGCCAACCTGGTCGGCATCAGCCTTGCGGTCGAGCCCGGCCATGCCGCGTACATCCCGGTGGGCCACAACTATCCCGGTGCGCCGGTGCAGCTGCCGATCGAGCTGGTGCTGGCCGCGCTGCGCCCGGTGCTGGAAAACCCGGACAAGAAGAAGCTCGGCCAGCACGGCAAGTACGACCTGCACGTGCTGCGCCGCCATGGCGTGAACCTGCAGGGCTACCACGACGACACCATGCTCGAGAGCTTCGTGCTCAACTCCACCGCCACCCGCCACGACATGGATTCGCTGGCGATGCGCTACCTGGGCTACACCACGATCAAGTTCGAGGACGTGGCCGGCAAGGGTGCCAAGCAGATCCCGTTCTCGCAGGTGGGCCTGGACGAGGCCGGCCGCTACGCCGCCGAAGACGCCGACATCACCCTGCGCCTGCACCGGGCACTGCAGCCGCAGCTGCTGGAAGCGCCGTCGCTGCAGCGGGTGTACCGCGACATCGAGATGCCGCTGGTGCCGGTGCTGGCCCGGATCGAGGCCAACGGCGTACACATCGACATGGCCGAGCTGCGTCGGCAGAGCCAGGATCTGGGCGTGCGCATGCTGGCGGCCCAGCAGAAGGCCACCGAACTGGCCGGGCACACCTTCAACCTGGATTCGCCCAAGCAGCTGCAGGCCGTGCTGTTCGACGAACTGAAGCTGCCGGCGCTGGTGAAGACCCCCAAGGGCCAGCCCAGCACCAATGAAGAGGCGCTGGAGGCGATCGCCGAGCAGCACGAGCTGCCGCGGGTGATCCTGGAGTACCGCGGGCTGGCCAAGCTGCGCAGCACCTATACCGACAAGCTGCCGGAGATGGTCAATCCGGACACCGGCCGGGTGCACACCAGCTACCACCAATCCGGTGCCGCCACCGGCCGGCTGTCCTCCTCCGACCCGAACCTGCAGAACATCCCGATCCGCACCGAGGACGGGCGCCGCATCCGCCGCGCCTTCGTCGCCCCGCCGGGGCGCAAGATCCTGGCCTGCGATTACTCGCAGATCGAGCTGCGGATCATGGCCCACCTGTCCGAGGACCCGGGCCTGGTACGCGCCTTCGAACAGGGTGTGGACGTGCACCGCGCCACCGCCGCCGAGGTCTTCGGGCGGGCACTGGACGAGGTCACCCCCAACGAACGCCGTGCCGCCAAGGCGATCAACTTCGGCCTGATGTACGGCATGAGTGCGTTCGGGCTGGCCCGCAACCTGGGCATCGACCGCGGCCAGGCCCAGGATTACGTGGCGCTGTACTTCAGCCGTTATCCCGGCGTGCGCGACTTCATGGAGCGCATGCGCCAGCAGGCCCGCGACCAGGGTTACGTGGAAACCCTGGAGGGCCGCCGGCTGTACCTGAACGACATCCACGCCCGCAACCAGGGCCTGCGCGCCGGGGCTGAACGCGCGGCGATCAACGCCCCGATGCAGGGCACCGCAGCGGACATCATCAAGCGCGCGATGGTGAAGGTGGACGACTGGCTGCAGGGCCAGGGCGACCAGGCGCGGATGATCATGCAGGTGCACGATGAACTGGTGTTCGAAAGCGAAAGTAGTTTTCTGGAAACCTTGCGTTCCCAGGTGATCGACTTGATGTCGTCTTCGGCCAAGTTGCGGGTGCCGCTGGTGGTGGACGCCGGTGTGGGTGATAACTGGGATGAGGCCCACTGAGACGGGAATCACGGGAAAACAGCTGAATCGGTTCATTGCTGGCCGATTAACTGACTCTCGGATGAATGTTTCCCCTACACCCCTTTCATTAATTGGGCCCCTTCACGAACTATCAATGTTCGAGGTGCTTTTATAGACCTCGACAGGCGCAACGCCTGTTGTGGATCTCTCCCATCCCCTGGAGCAGATCTCGGAACGGGGGCTACTCCCCAAGCGCCCGTTCCCCGGCCCCGCTGACCTCCCCCTGGTCGGCGGGGCTTTTTATTTGCGGCGTTGGAAACTGCCCGCGCGGCACCGGCCATCCCCCCCTATCGCCCCGTATTGCCGCCGACCACATGCGCGCCGCATGCTGTGACCTGGATTGGGGAGACCGGAATGAGCGATCTGTTTGCATTGGCCATGCCGTGGTGGGAATTCATCCTGCGCGCGGTGGTGGTGTACGTGGTGGTGCTGGGCATGGTGCGGTTGTCGGGCAAGCGCGCGCTGGGCCAGATCACCCCGTTCGATGTGCTGCTGATCGTGCTGCTCGGCAACGCAGTGCAGAACGCACTGCTCGGCAAGGACACCTCGCTGGGCGGTGGCCTGTTGCTGGCCGCCACGCTCATCTCGATCAATTACGGCGTGGGTTGGCTGTCCACGCGCAGCCGACGCGTGGAAAATCTGGTCGAAGGCGAGCCGGTGCTGATCGCACGCGATGGCAAGGTGCTCGATTCAGTGCTCAAGCGCGAGCTGGTGACCCCGGCCGACCTCGACGCGGCGCTACGCCAGCAGGGCTGCCTGTCCATCGACGACGTCGCGCTGGCCGTGCTGGAAATCAACGGCCACATCACCATCGTGCCGAAGAAGGGGTAGCGCCACCGGATGGGTGGAGGCTGTCCGGGGAGTGCCCAGCCACGCATGGCGTGGCTCTACCGTGGCGGGGCCACCACCGGCCGTGTGCGATATCCAGCCGGTGCCGGCGCCACTACCGGGCGCATGCGATATCCATATCCGGTAGAGCCACCCCATGGGTGGCTGCTTTCAAGCGGTGATGCAGCCGGCGAGGGGCGCATCGCTCACACCCAGTCGCGCGGCACCAGGTAATCGGCCAGGCGCGCTTCATCGCTGCCGGCCTCGGGTTGGAAACCATATTCCCAGCGCACGCGCGGGGGCAGGCTCATCAGGATGCTCTCGCTGCGCCCGCCACTCTGCAGGCCGAACAACGTGCCGCGGTCGTAGACCAGGTTGAATTCGACGTAGCGGCCGCGGCGGTACAGCTGGAACTCGCGCTCACGCTCGCCGTAGGGCATGTTCTTGCGGCGTTCCACAAGCGGCAGGTAGGCCTGCAGGAAGCCATCGCCGACCGCGCGCAGGTAGGCGAAATCGCGCTCGAAATCGCCGTGCAGGTCATCGAAGAACAGCCCGCCCACGCCGCGCGTTTCATTGCGGTGGCGCAGGAAGAAGTATTCGTCGCACCAGCGCTTGTGCGCGGCGTAGCGTTCGGGCCCGAACGGGGCGCAGAGATCGCGCGCCATCCCATGCCAGTGCTGCACGTCTTCATCGAACGGGTAGAACGGGGTGAGGTCGAAACCGCCCCCAAACCACGAGGCCACTTCCACGCCGTCGCGCTCGGCGCGGAAATAACGCACGTTGGCGTGGGTGGTGGGAAGGTACGGGTTGGCCGGGTGGAACACCAGTGACACCCCGGTGGCGCGCCACGACGCGCCCGCCAGTTCCGGGCGGTTGGCCGACGCCGACGGCGGCAGGCGCGTGCCGGCCACATCGGAGAAGCCGATCCCGGCCTGCTCGAACACCGCGCCATCGCGCAGGATGCGGGTGCGGCCGCCACCGCCCTCGGCGCGCTGCCACACGTCTTCGGCGAACCGGGCGCTGCCGTCGGCGGCTTCGATCGCCGCACAGATGCGGTCCTGCAGGTCGGTCAGATAGGCGCGCACGCGCTCGAATTCGTTCATGGCGCGTACTTTACCGCAGGCCGGCGTACGGCCTGCGTGCACTCAACGGCCGCCCTTGCGGTTGCTGGCCGGCCGTTCCTTCGCCTTGGCCGGCGCATCGGGTGGGCTGTCGTCGTCCTCCGCCTCCGCCTCGGCGGCCATCCGCGCGGCAATCGCTTCCAGCCCGGCGCTGACCTGCAGCAGCGCCCAGTTCCGCGTGGCGTGCACATCGCAGGCCACATGCGTGCCCTTGCCATCCTTGGCACAGATCGCTTCGATCTGTGATGGCAGCTGTTCGTCGCCGGTGTGCTCATACACGCTGGCCAGGTTCTCGCAGCCTTCGCGTACGCCGGCCGCGCAGAGCTTCAGGTAGAACGGCGCGGCGTCCGCCCAGCGATCGGACAGTGCCAACTGGTGGCCGGCGGCGTTGCAGCCCTGCAGCTTGCCTGCCGCGCAGCAGGCCTGCGCAGCGCCGGGACGGCCGATGCCCGGGCAATCCTGCGGCAGCGGGGTTTCCACATACACCACCGGTGCGCTGCACTGCTGCGCCTCGCCGACGCGCTGGTAGTAACCAAAGCGGTTCCAGCTGTCCATGCCGATCAGGTTGCCGTTGGCGAGCGTCTTGAACACGAAGTCGTCGCCCTGGTCATGGCGCACGCGGATGTCGCCATCGACCAGACGGGCCCGCAGCTTGCCGCCGAAGCCGCTGTCGATCATGCCGCCATCGCCGAAGGCCAGGTGATCCATCAGTCCCTGGTCGGCCAGGTAGCTGCCGCAGGGCAGGGCGGTGGCCGCCACCGGGGCGAGCGCCCTGGCATCCAGCCCGGCCAGCGGCGCCGCCCGCTGGCAGGCGCGCGGGTCTTGGCCGCGCGTGCAGGCCAGCTGCAAGGCATCGCGCGCCGGTAGCAGCCGCCCGGCGGCCCACAGCGCATCGGCCGCCTTGGCGCAGAACGTACCGGCGGTCTGCGCCCTGCACAGGGCGGTGATCTCATCCAGCTGTGCGGCCGGCAGCGGTGCCGGGTCGCCGGCGGCCAGCCCGCCGAGCAGGGCCTTGGCCATCGCCTTGCCCATCACCTCGCGCGCGGCTTCCAGGCAGGCCGCCTGGTCGTAGCTGCCCGAGTCCGGCTTGCACACCGCCGGTTCGGCCAGCTCGGGGTCGTCTTCGGCCGGGGTTGCCGCGTTGGGCGCGTCGCGGGCCTCCGACTGGTAGTTGGCGAGCAGGCCCTTGCACGCTGCGGGCACGCCCTCCTCGCACCATTGGCGCAGCGTGGCGCTGTTGGCCAGCGGGAGGTCATGCAGACAGGTGCCGATCTGCGCGCGGCACGAGGGGGGCGGGAACACACTGGCGGGCTGGCAGCGGGCCGCCCGTTGCAGCCGGTACGCGCTGACGCCATCGCTGAGGAGGCGCCCGCCCTCCTGCACGGTCAGCGACCAGACACCGCCGTTGTCCAGGTCGGCCAGCTTCAGTTCGTTGCCCAGGCGGCTGACCAGATACGGTTCGGGCGGCTGTTCCGGAATCTGCCGGAACCCCTGGTTCGGGCTTTGCAGCGTCAGCGTGGTGCCGGTGTCTTCGGCCGTGAACGTGCCGCACTGCATCGACTCGGCGGCGGCGGGCAGGCTGGTCAGCGCCAGGACGAACACCATCAGGCAACGCGCAGCCAGGGCGCGGCGGAACGTGGATACAGCAAGGGTCACAACATCATCCTTGAGGGCGGAGCGGAGAAGAGGGGATCAGCGACGAAAGTACGCCAGCACATCGGCGCGCAGCAGGCGCACCACCAGCCATACATGCAGCACCGCAAAGGCGATCGAGGTGCCCAGCGCGGTACCGGTGAAGAACAGCCGCTGCAGGCGCAACTCGCGCATGTCGCTGGCGTCGGCGTGCGGGGCCAGGTACGCCAGCAGGTGGCGGACGGCATCGTCGATCACCCAGGTAGCGGCGAAGTTCGACGCGGCGGTGGCGACCAGCAACACGATGAACAGCCACAGCGCCCAGCCCTGGCGGCGCAACATGCCCCAGCAGGCGGCCACGCCGGCCAGGCAGGTCAGCAGCCCGGCCACGCTCACCGCCACGGCGTGTGCGCCCAGCCAGTGCAGCGCGGGCGACAGCCACGACAGGTCATGGCCCTGGACCATCTGGCGGACCCACTCGGCGCTGGAGGCCGACGCGGCGAGGGGCACCAGCAAGAGCCAGGACAGCGCCGATGCGGCGCAGACCACCAGCACCGACTGGGCCWGGGGGGCGAGGAATCTTGGCGGCGCGCCCGGCGCGAGCGTTGGCCTGGCGTGCGGCAGTTGCGGGGGAATCGTTGACATCCGGTGTCCTGGTGGGCCGGCGGCGACCGTCAGGTCGTCGCCACCGCGAGCGCGGCCGCCGGCAGGATATGGTCTGCACTCAACGCTGCCAAGCGCCGCCCATGCGGCGGATGCAACGGGACCCAGGCCAGTTCGGCGATTTCCGCCTGTGGCCGGGGCGTGCCGATCACGGTCACCCAGAAGGCCCGGGCACGCACGCGGTGCCCGGCTTCGTGTACGGCCCAGGCCTCGAACCGGCCCAGTGCGCGCGCGCTGGCAGGGTCCAGGATGACCCCGAGTTCCTCCTGCAGCTCACGCGCCAGCGCGGCCAGCGGTGCTTCCCCGGGCTCGGGCTTGCCGCCGGGCTGGATGAAGGTGTCCGAGCCGTGTTTGCGCACGACCAGCACGCGGCCGCTGGCATCGAAAACGACCGCGGCGACGATATCGATCGTCGCCGCGGTGTGCGGTGCGTCAGTGGCAACCGACGTCATCGCGGGCTTACTTCAGGTTTTCTTCGAACAGCTTGAGGATGCGCTTGTACTGGTCCAGCCAGGAATCCGGACGCACGTAGCCGTGGCGCTCCAGCGGGTAGGGCGCGATGGACCAGTTGTCCTTGTGCAGTTCGATCAGCTTCTGGGTGAGGTTGACCGAATCCTGGAAGAACACGTTGTCATCCATCATCCCGTGCGCGATCAGCAGGTGGTCCTGCAGGCCTTCGGCATACTCGATCGGCGAGGAGATGCGGTAGGCCTCCGGATCGATGTCCGGGGTGTTGAGGATGTTGGCGGTGTAGCCGTGGTTGTACTGGTGCCAGTCCACCACCGGGCGCAGCGCCGCACCGGCCTTGAACGTGCCCGGCGAACGGAACAGCGCCATGAAGGTCATGAAGCCGCCGTAGGAGCCACCGTAGATGCCGGCGTGGTCACGGGCACCCTGTCTGGTCTCCACCAGCCAGTCCAGGCCGTCCTTGTAGTCTTCCAGTTCCGGGTGGCCCATGTTGCGGTAGATCGCCGTACGCCAGTTGCGGCCGTAGCCGGCGCTGCCGCGGTAGTCCATGTCCAGCACGATGTAGCCCTTCTGCACGAGCAGGTTGTGGAACATCTGCTCGCGGAAATAGGCCGGGTACTGCTGGTGCACGTTCTGCAGGTAGCCGGCGCCGTGCACGAACATGGCGATCGGGTACTGCTTGCCCGGCTCGGGGTTTTCCGGGCCGTAGTACTTGGCCCAGACCACACCGGCGCCATGCTTGGACGGCACCTGCACCAGCTTGGGCTGGATCCACTCGCGGGCCTTGAAGGCGGCGCTGCGGGTATCGGTGAGTACCTTGGCCTGGCCACCGGCAGCGGGCACCACGGCCAGCTGGGTCGGCAGGTAGGCGCCGGAGTAGCGCACCAGCAGCTGCTGGCCATCCGGGGACAGCGAGAAGTCTTCCACGCCGTTGAGCGAGGTCAGTTCGCGCACCTGCCTGCTGGCATTGTCCACCGCGCACACTTCGTAGTCGCCGGGGCTCTGCTGGTTGCAGAGGAAGTAGAAACCGCGGCCGTCGGCGCTGGGCACCGGCATCGAGGTTTCCCACTTGCCGCCGGTCAGCGCCTGCGGCTTGGCCGTGCCCTGCTGGGTGTACAGGTGCGAGTAGCCCGATTCCTCCGACAGCAGCCACAGCGTGCGGTTGTCGTTGGACCAGCCGAAATCGTTGAAGCTCCAGTTGATCCAGGCCGCGTCGGTCAAGCGGTGGCGGTTTTCGAGTTTGGCGCTGGCCGGGCTGACGCTGGTGAGCCAGCGGTCCTTGTTGTCGTTGGCGCGCAGCATGATCGCGGCTTGCTGGCCATCGGCGCTCCAGCGGATGCCGGGAGTGCCGGGGCCGGCCAGCACTTCGACCGGACGGTTGCCCTTGAGCGCGTCCTTGCCGGCGGCTTTGCGCAGTGCGGCGAGCGGATCGGTGCCGATACCCGGCAGGCCGTCCAGCGACAGCGGCTTGACCGTGCCGGTCACCGCATCGACCAGCCACAGCGTGTGCGGTTCGGGATCGTTGCGGCCCACGCGGGTGCGGGTGTCTTCGAATTCCTCGTAGCCGGATTCGGTCACGTACTTGGGCATCTTGCCGCCGCGGCCTTCATCGAAGCTCTTCGGTTTGGTGACTACGATCAGGCTGCGGGTGTCCGGGGACAGCACGCTGTCGACGATCTCCACCTCGGCGCCGAGGTACACCGGGCCCGGCGCGCGGGTGCCATCGGCACGGCGCCAGCTGGCTTCCTGCGCCTTGAGCGCGTCGCGCTGGGCGCGGTCGTTGCGCAGCGTGGCCAGGGTGCGCAGCTGCTGGTCGCGCAACACGTCGGCCTTGGGCGCCTCGTCGGGATTTTTTTCGGCTTTCAGGCTGGCCACCTGCTGCACGCCGCCGGCGGCGGTCCAGTGGAACCAGTTCTRCCCGGTGCGCCAGATCACCCCGCCATCGCGGGCGAAGTTGACCGCGCTGGACTTCTCCGAGCTGCGGGTCAGCTGGGTCAGCGCGCCGCTGCGCAGGTCGCGCAGGAACACATCGCCATTGCGTACGAACACCGCACGCTGGCGCGCGCTGTCGTACACCGTGCTGTCCACGTCGAGGGTGCCGCGCTGGTCATCGGCGACCTGGGCGGCCACGCCGCCGTTGACGGGCTGGCGGAAGGTGTCGCGCACGGGGCTGCCGGTGCGCTTGAGCTGGTACTCGACCTGCTGGCTGTTCCAGGACCACCAGGCGCTTTCGACCGGCGGACCGATCCAGTCCGGGTCGGCCATGGCCTGCTCGATGGTGATCGGCGTCGGCGCCGCGTGGGCAGCACCGCCTAGGGCGGCGAGCAGCAGCAGGGACAAGGGCAGCGTTCTGGGCATTGCGGGCGGCACCGTAGAGGAAAACCCGGCAAGCGTAGCAGCCGCAAGGGCCGGGGGAGGGGGCCACAGGTCATGGGCGCTGGTGCGGAAGACAAGCGGTTGTCGGTGGGTCGGGCGCCGGGCCCCTCTACCCTTTCCGGCGAATGTCCCCCGGTGTCGGCCTGCGGCCGCCTTCTCCTCCTTTGTTTCGCCTCAAGCGGCTGTCGGTGGATCGGGCGCCGGGCCCCTCTACCCTTTCCGGCGAATGTCCCCCGGCGTCGGCCTGCGGCCGCCCTCTCCTCCTTTGTTTCGCCTCAAGCGGCTGTCGGTGGATCGGGCGCCGGGCCCCTCTACCCTTTCCGGCGAATGTCCCCCGGTGTCGGCCTGCGGCCGCCCCCTCCTCCTTTATTTCGCCTCCAAGGGTAGAGGGGCCCGGCGCCCGACCCACCGACCAGCGCCCAAAAACCCTGGCTTCTACTTGCGGTAGCCTCCGGCCGAAGGGCCATGCCCGCTGAATCACCCGCCAATCCACGACCGGGCTCCACCTGCGACAAAGTGAAGCAGCGCGTCACCGGGTCGCATGTGCCTTTCACGGATATCGGCCCAGACTGGTGCGGATTTCCAGAAACCAGTCGGAGGCGTCACGTGGACGCGTTGTTGTTGTCGCGGATCCAGTTCGGGTTCGTCATCAGTTTCCATGTGCTGTTCCCGGCCTTCACCATCGGCACCGCCAGTTGGCTGGCGTTCGTGGAGTCGCGCTGGCTGCGCACCGGCAACCCGGTCTGGCGCGAGCTGTATTTCTTCTGGCAGAAAATCTTTGCCGTGTCCTTCGGCATGGGCGTGGTCAGCGGCATCGTCATGGCCTTCCAGTTCGGCACCAACTGGCCGCGGCTGAGCGAAGTGGCCGGCAGCGTGATCGGGCCGCTGCTCACCTATGAAGTGCTCACCGCGTTCTTCCTGGAAGCCAGCTTCCTCGGCGTGATGATGTTCGGCTGGGGCAAGGTGTCGCCGCGCCTGCATTTTCTGTCCACCTGCATGGTGGCGCTGGGCACGCTGTTTTCCACATTCTGGATCCTGTCGTCCAACAGCTGGCTGCATACGCCGGCCGGCTACGCGATGATCGATGGCATCGTGCACCCGCAGAACTGGTGGCAGGTGGTGTTCAATCCCTCCTTCCCCTATCGCCTGGCGCACATGGCGCTGGGCTCGTTCATCACCACGTGCTTTGTGATCGGCGGCATCGGCGCGTGGTACCTGCGCAAGGGCACGCACGTGGAAGCCGGGCGCACGATGCTGCTGGCGGCCGTGGCGTTCGCCGCGCTGACCGTGCCGGTGCAGATCTTCGTCGGCGATATGCACGGGTTGAACACGCTCAAGCACCAGCCGATGAAGATCGCCGCGATGGAAGCGCACTGGCATGCCGAAGGCGAGGGCAAGGGCGTGCCGCTGGTGGTGTTCGCTCTGCCCAATGAAAAGGCCGAGCGCAATGATTACGAACTTGCGATCCCGCGCTTGGGCAGCCTGATCCTCACCCATTCGCTGGAGGGCACGCTCGATCCGCTGACCTCCGTGCCGGCCAGCGATCGGCCGCCGGTGGTGCCGGTGTTCTTCGCCTTCCGCATCATGGTCGGGCTCGGCTCGCTGATGCTGCTGCTGGCGTGGGTATCGGCGTTCCAGTGGTGGCGCGGCAAGCTGCTGCAGTCGCGCTGGCTGATCCGCGGCTGGAACTGGATGCTGCCCAGCGGCTTCATCGCACTGATCTCGGGCTGGTTCGTGACCGAGATGGGGCGGCAGCCCTGGGTGGTCTATGGCGTGCTGCGCACCGCCGATGCGGTAGGCCCGCAGAGTGCGTGGATGACGGCGCTGTCGCTGGGCGTGTACGTGGTCGGCTACGCGTTCGTGTTCGGCTGGGGCATCTGGTACCTGGTCAAGATCATCCGCACCGGTCCCAAGCCGCATGAGCCGGCCCCGGCGTTGGAGGCCGGCAGCCACACCCCGGCACGGCCGCTGTCCGGCGCCGACGAACCGCTGGAGGAGCGCTGACATGGAGATGACGACCTGGCTGCCCGTGGCATGGTTTGCGGTGATCGGCTTCGGCGTGCTGATGTACGTGGTACTGGACGGGTTCGTGCTGGGCATCGGCATCCTTGCGCCCATGGCCGAGGACGAAGAACAGCTGGACATCATGATGAACACCGCCGCGCCGATCTGGGACGGCAACGAGACCTGGCTGGTCCTGGGCGGCGCGGGCCTGATGGCCGCTTTCCCCAAGGCGTATGCGGCGTTGCTGTCGGCGTTGTATCTCCCCGTACTGCTGCTGGTGGTGGCGCTGGTGTTCCGCGGAGTGGCGTTCGAATTCCGCTTCAAGGCGCACCGCTCGCGCCGGCTGTGGAGCGTGGCCTTCGGGCTGGGCTCGTTGCTGGCCGCGTTCGCGCAGGGCGTGATCCTGGGCGCGCTGGTGCAGGGCCTGCAGGTGGTGGATGGGCGTTACGTGGGCGGGGCCTTCAGCTGGTTCAGCCCGTTCTCGATGCTGACCGGTGCGGCGGTGGTGTTCGGCTATGCGCTGCTGGGCAGCACCTGGCTGATCCTCAAGACCGAGGGGCGCGAGCAGACCTTCGCGCGCACGCTGACGCGGCCGCTGGTGGTGGCGGTGATCGTGTTCATGGGCCTGGTCAGCACGTGGCTGCCGTTCCTGGACTCGCGGCTGATGGCGCGCTGGTTCAGCGACGGCAACTTCTGGTGGTTGTCGCCGGTGCCGTTGCTGACCCTGGGCGTGGCGGTGGCGCTGTGGCGCAGCGCGATGCACCCCAAGCGCGACCTGCCGCCGTTCCTGCTGACCCTGGCGCTGTTCATCCTGGGCTTCATCGGCCTGGTGCTGGGCATGTGGCCCTACCTGCTGCCGCCGAGCATGACCTTGTGGCAGGCGGCCGCGCCGGCCTCGTCGCTGGGCTTCAGCCTGATCGGGCTGGTGGTGCTGCTGCCGGTGATCCTGGGCTACACGGCCTGGTCCTACCGAGTGTTCCGCGGGAAGGTGCGGGCGGATGTGGGGTATCACTGAGGGAGCGGCAGGGGCTGCAGCCCGTCATTGATCCGCTTGGGTCGCGGGGTGCCAGCGCATGCCGGGACACGCCGTGAACCCCGCTCCGTGGTTCGGCCCAGCCGCCGGCGGCTGGACGTTCGGGCGCATGCGAGGCAGTGCCTCGCAATCGATGCGCCCTCACCCATGCGGCTCGTTCGCCGCATCCATGCGGCGCACGGTCCCGGCATGGGCTGGCACCCCCGACCTGCGGGCGCTTGGAGTCAGTGGGAACAGGCACCCGCGGAAGAAGGGTCAAGAGCAGCCGACCATGGGTCGGCTCTACCGGGGCGGGTTCCGTCTTTGAGTGGCGGTAGCGTGKTCGYCAKGCGCRCGGCCAGATGCAGACGGCTGTTGACYGTTCCATGCGCACCAGCCAGCTGTGGAGGGGCGGTGTGGGTGGGTGGGCGGGACCGTCGTGCGCCATGGATGGCGCACGCGAGCCTCCACGGATGGATTTACGGCGTGTCCCGCCMACCCACCCACACCGACCCCAATCAGCATGTGTTGAGCGTTGAAGGGTGTTGGCAGACATGCAGCCGACCAACGGTCGGCTCTACGGTCGAACCATGGTGCGTTCCGCGCAGGACGCGGCTCAGCCGTGCAGGCCTTCGATCTCGACCAGCAGTTCGGCGCGACAGACCTCGGCGTGCAACACCACGAAGGCCGGCGCGCCCGGCAGCGCGGCCATCTGCGCGGCTACCGCCGGCATGTCCTCGGCGCGACGCACGTAGACCTTCAGCACCGATCCGGCCCCCAGCGTCGGTGACAGCGACGGCCGTTGCCGGCGGGCCGCGTCCACCAGACTCTGCAGATTGGTCAACGTCTCGCGCAACTGTTCATCCACCGCCCCGGTGTGCTGGGACACATGGCCCACGATCGCTGCCGTTCCCGACTGCAGCAACGGCAAGCCCGTCGCCGCCGGCGCCAGCAGCGCCCGCGAAAAACTCGGCGACTGCGGGCCATACTGGCGTGGATAACGGAACGCGCTCACCTGGCGCGGATTTTCCAACGGCAGCCCGGCGTCGCGCCCTGCCAGCCAGTACACCTGCAGACGCCGCTCGCCGTCGAAGCGCCCGATGCACGTCGCCGCCGGCAACGCTGCCTCGTCCAGTTCGCGCAGCCCCTGCACCCGCCCCACGCAGAAGCGCCGGTACCGCTCCTGGTCGCCGTCGCCCTCGGTCACCGCATCCAGGTAATTCCACGTCCGCAGCAGGTGCGGGAATCCCGAACTGGTCAGAAAGCTACTCATTCTTGCGTAGGCATCTGCTGCGGCCGACGCGATATCCCCGTCCACTTCTTCAATTTCCAGTACCCCGAACAGCACCGTCTCGTTGTGCGACCACCGTACCCCGTCGGTCACCCCGCAGCGCACCGGCGTCGGCGAACGCCATACCTCCACCTGCGCTGGACCGTGCTCGGCCAGCGGCACCTGCAGCCAGCGCGGATCCCCGTCCAGCCGCGCATCACGCGCGCCGAAACCGAAGATCGCCAGCGTGCAGGGATCGGCCAGGGCCGCATCGCGCAACGACGCAGGCGCATAGCCCACGCTGAACAAGGCCGGTCCGGTCGGATGGGAAGCGACCGCCGGGGCCGATGCGTCGTGGATCGTGCTGCTCATTTCAGATTGTGAATGCTGCCAGTGCCAAGGGTGTCATGATAGCGTGCGCTCCTTTTTACGGCGGTGCGTTGGGATGTCCCAGCCGCGCCACCGGGAAGATCGCGTCGCCACGCGCCTGCTGCCCACTCCACCCACGGGGAAGTGTCTGCGGGTCGGGCAGGCCCTGTCCAAGGCGTCGGCGCACCCCTTTCAAGCACTGCGCCCCGGGTGCCCATCAACATGTTGGCGTGAATGATCGAGTTTTCAGTGGTGGATTGGTCGGCCTGGGCACCGGGCCTGACCTCGAAGGAAGCCTGGCAGGCCTGGTCGCAGGCACCGGCATTGCCGCAGGGCGATGACACCCCGGCGTTGTCCGAAGTGCCCGCCATGCAGCGCCGGCGCATCGAGCGGCTCGGGCGCATGGCCATCCAGGCGGCCTGCTGGTGCGAGCAACCCGATGACGGTGGCCAGGTGCCGCTGGTGTTTGCTTCCCGGCATGGCGATGTCGCCCGGTCGATGGAGCTTCTGGACAACCTGTGTGCCGATAACGGCATGTCCCCGACCGCCTTCGGCCTGTCGGTGCACAACGCCGTGGCCGCGCTGTACTCCATCGCCCGCGGCCACCGCGGCAACTACCTGGCCCTGGCCGCCGGCCGGGCCACGGTCGAGACGGCCTGCGTGGAGGCATATGGCCTGCTGGCCGACGGCGCCCCGGAAGTGCGCGTGGTCATCTACGAATCGCAGTTGCCACCGGTCTACGCCGGCTTCGCCGACGAGCCGGACCCGTACTACGCCTGGTGCTGGCGCCTGGCCAGGGCCGACCGTCCCGGCGCCCGGCTGTCGCTGAACTGGAGCGCTGCCGACGCCGACAGCCCGGCCGCCGCGCTACCGCACGGCCTGGAGGCGATGCGCTTCCTGCTTGCCGGCGATGCGAGCCTGCAGCTGGCCGCCGACGGCCAGCAGTGGACCTGGCAGCGCCATGGCTGAGCGCTGGCCGGCCCGTCTGAATCATGCCTGGCGCGTGTTCGGCACCGGCGTCAGCTTTGCCGTGTTCGGTCTGGGCGGCCTGCTGCTGGGCGGGGTGCTGTTCCCGCTGCTGTTCCTGGTCCGCAACCCGCTCCGGCGCCGCGCACTGGCCCGGCGCCTGGTCCAGCTCAGCTTCGCCAGCCACGTCGGCCTGATGCACCGTCTGGGGGTGATGACCTATGAAATCCGGGGGGCCGAGCGCCTGCAGCGCACTGGGCTGCTGATCCTGGCCAACCATCCCACCCTGATCGACGTGGTCCTGCTGATCGCCCAGCTCCCCAACGCCGACTGCGTGGTCAAGCGGGCCGTGGCCTGCAACCCGTTCATGCGCGGCCCGGTGCGGGCGGCCGGCTACGTCTCCAACGACGACGGCGCCGGGCTGATCGACGACTGCATCGCCGCCGTCCAGGCGGGCGGCAACCTGGTGATCTTCCCCGAGGGCACCCGCACGGTCCCCGGCCAGCCGCTGCGGCTGCAGCGCGGGGCGGCCAACATCGCCGTGCGCGGCCGGCTGGACATAACCCCGGTCAGGATCACCTGTACCCCGCCTACCCTGACCAAGGGCCAGAAATGGTATCGTGTGCCATCACGGCGTTTTCACGTTCAGCTGGAAGTCGGGGAAGATCTCCCGATCGCCCCGTTTCTGGTCGTAGCCGGCGACACGCCCAGGGGGGATGCCTTGGCGGCCCGACGCGTGACCGATCATCTTGCCCATTACTTTGACTTCGCTGGAGAACCAAGCCGTGCAGGCACTTGAGCACGAGATCAAGGAATTGATCATTTCATCGCTTTCACTGGAAGACATCACTCCCGAAGACATCGATCCCGCAGCACCCCTGTTTGTCGAGGGACTGGGCCTGGATTCGATTGACGCGCTTGAACTTGGTTTGGCCCTGCAGAAAAAGTACGGTGTCAGCCTGTCCGCGGATTCGGAAGAGACCCGTCGCCATTTCTCCAGCGTGCGTGCCCTGAGCGAGTTTGTCGCCGCACGCCAGCCGTCGTAACGGCGCGTCAGGATTTGCCATGACCAAGAACGAACTTTTCGATCGCATCGTCAAGATCCTCAAGGACAGCTTTGAGATCGAGCCGACGCGCATCACCCCCCAGGCCCGTCTGTACGACGACCTGGACATCGACAGCATCGACGCGGTCGACCTGATCGTGCAGCTCAAGCCGTTGCTCGGCCGCAACCTGCAGCCGGAGGCATTCAAGTCGGTGCGCACCGTGCAGGACATCGTCGACGTGGTGCACGGGCTGTTGCCCGGTCAAGCAGCCGCCTGACGGCTGCCGCAGGACACTGACCATGGTCCGGGTGCGCGTCGCGGCGTTTGCGTTGCTGTCGTTGGCATACCCGCTGGTGGTGTACCTGTCGCTGGGCCGGTTCGAGCCGCGCTGGCTCTCGCTGCTGTTGTTCGGGATGGCCGCGCTGCGCGCGCTGACCACCCGCCAGCCGGTGTGGTGGGTGGCCGCGCTGGGCACCGGCGTGCTGGCGCTGGTGGCCACCGCCTTCAACCAGGCCCTGCCGCTGAAACTGTACCCGGCGCTGGTGAACGCGGTGATGCTGGTGATCTTTGCCACCAGCCTGCGCTTCCCGCCCAGTGCGGTGGAACGCCTGGCGCGGTTGAGCGAACCGGACCTGCCGCCGTTCGCGGTGATCTATACCCGCCGTGTCACCTGGGTGTGGTGCGGTTTCTTTGTTCTCAACGGAAGTCTGGCCCTGGCCACGGCGCTGTGGGCGTCCAACCAGGTCTGGGCGCTCTACAACGGATTGTTGGCGTACGTGATGATGGGTGCTCTGTTTGGCGGGGAATGGCTGGTGCGGCGACGGGTGAAAGCGGCGCACGCCCATGGCTGACTGGATCGCACTGGACCGGCTGGCAGTGTCGCCCTTGCCCGGCCGCATCGTGGGTGAAGCGGCGCACGGCGCCGTGGGCCATCCCGAATTCAGGCAGCAGGTCCTGCGCTGGCAGCAGGCGTTCGCGCGCGCGCCGGGCAGCGACTGGGCGCTGTATTTTGATGACGCCCTGGCCTTTGCCGCCGCCCTGCTGGGCGCCTGGCATGCCGGCAAGCGCGTGTTCCTCGGGGGCGACAACCTGCCGGCCACGCTGGAAGGACTGCGCCCGCGCGTGAGCGGTTTTGCCGGTGATGTGCCCGCCCGCCATGCACCGCTGCAGCCGGACGCCGACGTGCGGACCGATGCGCCGCTGCTGCCGCTGGACGAGAACCAGCTGGAACTGGTGGTGTTCACTTCCGGCAGCACCGGCGCGCCAAGTGCGATCGTCAAGCGCATGCGCCAACTGACCCGCGAAGTGGATGCCCTGCAGGCCGCCTTCGGCGAACAGCTGGAAGGTGCGCAGGTGCATGGCACGGTGTCGCACCAGCATATCTATGGGCTGCTGTTCCGCGTGCTGTGGCCGCTGGCGGCCGGGCGCGCGATCCAGCCACGGCGGTTCTTCCACGAAGACCTGGTCAGTGCGCTGGCGCAGCAGCCCTCGGTGCTGGTGGCCACCCCGGCCCACCTCAAACGCCTGCCCGAACAACTCGACTGGTCCTCGCTCCAGGGCCAGCTGCGCGCGGTGTTTTCCTCCGGTGGCCCCTTGCCGGAAGACGCGGCGCTGCAGGTGCGTGCGCTGTTGGGCGTGGCACCGACCGAAGTCTTTGGCAGCAGCGAAACCGGCGGCATCGCCTGGCGCCGTTGGAGCGCCGACCAGCCGCAGTGGCATCCGCTGCCTGGCGTGGCCTGGCGGGTCGACGATGGCTGCCTGTCGGTGCGCTCGCCGCACCTGCACGACGAGGACTGGTGGCAGACCCAGGACCGCGTAGACGCCGATGCCGGGCGCAGCTTCCGCCTGCTCGGGCGTGCCGACCGCATCGTCAAGATCGAAGAGCGGCGGGTGTCGCTGGATGCGCTGGAACAGCAGCTGCGCCTGCATCCACACGTGCAGGACGTGCGCGTGCTGGTGCTGCCGGGCGCGCGCGAACAGCTGGCGGCCGTGGTCGTGCCACAGCCGGCCGATGTGGCCGGCTGGGACGATGCGCAGCGCCGCCGCCATGCGCAGGCGCTGGGCGCGCACTTGGCCAGCAGCCACGATGCGGTAACGCGTCCACGGCGCTGGCGCTTCGTCGACGAACTGCCGCTCAACGCGCAGGGCAAGGTCACCGCTGCGGCGCTGGCGGCGCTGTTCCGGCCGTTGTTCCCGGTGGTGCAGTGGCAACAGCGCGATGCCGACGCCGCGCGCCTGCTGTTGCCGCTGGATGCGGACCTGATCGCCTTTGACGGGCATTTCCCGCAGGCCAAGATCCTGCCAGGCGTGGTCCAGCTGGACTGGGCGATCCACTACGCGCGCGAGGTCTTCGCCATGCCGCCGCGTTTTGCGCGCATGGATGCGCTGAAATTCCAGCACGTGGCCCGGCCCGGCGATTGCCTGCAGCTCACCCTGGGCTGGGATGCGGTCAAATCGGTGCTGAGCTTCCGCTATGTCTCCGACCACGGCGTGCACGCCAGTGGCCGGGTGGTGTTCGGCGATGCATGAAGCCGCGCGACGTGGCAGGCCGGCGGCGCCGTTCACGCCACTGGTGGTGATTCCGGTCTATGACCATGAACACGCCATCGGTGCGGTCGTGCGCGGCGTACTCGCCAGCGGGCTGCCCTGCCTGCTGGTCGACGATGGCTCGCATGCCGGCTGCGCGCAGGTGCTCGATGCACTGGCCGCCGACCCTGCGGGACAGGTGGCGCTGCTGCGCCTGCCGGTCAACCAGGGCAAGGGCGGTGCGATGCTGGCCGGGTTCGCCGAGGCGGCCCGGCGCGGGCACAGTCACGTGTTGCAGATCGATGCCGACGGCCAGCACGATCCCACCGACATCCCACGCTTCGCCGCCCTGGCGCAGCAGCATCCCGATGCGGTGATCTGCGGCATTCCTGCCTATGACGACAGCGTGCCCAAGGCGCGGCTGTACGGGCGCTATGCCACCCACATCTGGGTGTGGATCAACACCTTGTCGCTGCAGATCCGCGATTCGATGTGCGGCTTCCGGCTGTATCCGCTGGCACCGGTGACGCGGCTGGTGGGCGAGGAGACCATTGGCCGGCGCATGGATTTCGACAGCGAGATCCTGGTGCGCCTGTTCTGGCGCAACGTGCCGGTGATCAGCCTGTCGACCCGGGTCACCTATCCCAGCGACGGCGTGTCGCATTTCCACGTGTGGCGCGACAACGTCCGCATCAGCCGCATGCACACCCGCCTGTTCTTCGGCATGCTCCGGCGCGCGCCGCGGCTGCTGTGGCAGCGTGCTGCCGGAACGCGCGTCGCATGACCGCGCCGGCACCGGCCAACGCGCCGCACTGGGCCGACCTGGGTGAAACCACCTCGGCGGCCGGGGTGCTGTTCCTGTGCTGGGTGCACCGCTGGTTCGGGCGCTGGCCGTTCCGCCTGTGCGTGTACCCGGTGGTGCTGTGCCATTGGCTGGGCAATCGCGTGGCGCGGCAATCCTCGCGGCAGTACCTGCAGCGGCTGCAGGCGCATACCGGCGTGCTCGGCCGCGCGCCGGGGCGCTGGACCAGCCTGAAGCATTTCGCGCTGTTCGCCGACACCCTGCTGGACAAGCTGCTCGGCCTGGGCGGGCGTTATCCGCCCAGCCACCTCCGCCTGCAGCGCGACCTGATGCTGGAAAAGATCGCGCGTCGCGAGGGCGGGTTGATCCTCACCGCGCATATCGGCTGCCTGGAACTGTGCCAGGTGCTGGCCGAACAGGTGCCCGGCTTCCGCATCACCGTGCTGGTGCACACCGCGCATGCGCAGCGTTTCAACCGGCTGATGCAGCGGCTGGATCCGCTGGCCTCGGTGGAGCTGATGCAGGTCACCGACATGGGCCCGGCCACGGCGGTGGAGCTGCAGCGCCGGGTCGGCGAGGGCGGCTTTGTGGCCATCGTCGGCGACCGCGTGCCGCTGCGTGGCGGCCGCACCGTGCCCGCGCCATTCCTCGGCCACGTGGCGCAGTTCCCGATCGGCGCGTATGTGCTGGCCTCCGCGCTGGCCTGCCCGGTCTACACGATGGCGTGCCTGCACGAGGGCAATGGCTACCGCGTGCGCTTCGAGCACTTCAGCGATCGCATCGTGCTGCCCCGCGGCTCGCGCGATGCCGCGCTGACCGCGCAGGCCGAACAGTTTGCCCGTTGGCTTGAAGTACAGGTCACCCAGGCACCCTTGGACTGGTTCAATTTCTTCCCCTTCTGGGATCAGGCATCTCATGGCAAGTAAGTCGTCCCCCATTCGCTTCGGCGATGCACCGCTGACCATCGAAGACGTGGTCGCGCTGTCCCAGCGCAAGGCCGAGGCCGTCGTCACCGATGATCCGGCCTTCACCGCGCGCATCCAGCGCGGCGCCGACTTCCTCGACCGCCTGCTGCGCGAAGACGGCGTCATCTACGGGGTGACCACCGGCTACGGCGATTCGTGCACGGTGAACATTCCGCCGGCGCTGGTGGCCGAGCTGCCGCACCATCTGTTCACCTACCACGGCTGCGGCCTGGGCCGGTTCCTGGATGAAAGCGAGACCCGCGCGGTGATCGCCGCGCGCCTGGCCTCGCTGGTGCGCGGCATGTCCGGGGTCAGCCACCCGCTGCTGCAGGGCCTGGCCACGCTGCTGCGCCATGACGTACTGCCGCTGATTCCGGCCGAAGGCTCGGTCGGTGCCAGTGGCGACCTCACCCCGCTGTCGTACGTGGCCGCCGTGCTGTGCGGCGAGCGCGAGGTGATGTACCAAGGTGCGCGGCGCGCCGCCGCCGAGGTGCTTGCCGAGATCGGCATGACCCCGCTGCGACTGCGCCCCAAGGAAGGCCTGGCGATCATGAACGGCACGGCGGTGATGACCGCGCTGGCCTGCCTGGCCTATGACCGCGCCGACTACCTGACCCGGCTGGCCACCCGCCTGACCGCCTTCAACGTGCTGGCCAGCGACGGCAACGCGCACCACTTCGATGAAATGCTGTTTGCCGCCAAGCCGCACCCGGGCCAGATGCAGATCGCCGCACGCCTGCGCGAAGACCTGCACAGCGATCGTCCACCGCGCAACGAACAGCGCCTGCAGGACCGTTACTCGCTGCGCTGCGCGCCGCACGTGATCGGGGTGGTCCAGGACGCGCTTCCGTTCTTCCGCCAGTTGATCGAAACCGAACTCAACAGCGCCAACGACAACCCGCTGATCGACGCAGAGGGCGAGCGCATCCTGCACGGCGGACACTTCTACGGTGGCCACATCGCCTTCGCGATGGACGCGCTGAAGAACACCATCGCCAACCTGGCCGACCTGCTCGACCGGCAGATGGCGCTGGTGGTGGACGCGCGCTTCAACCATGGCCTGCCGGCCAACCTGTCGGCCGCCACCGGCGAGCGTGCGGCGATCAACCACGGCCTGAAGGCGCTGCAGATCAGCGTGTCGGCGTGGACCGCCGAGGCGCTCAAGCAGACCATGCCGGCCTCGGTGTTCTCGCGTTCCACCGAATGCCACAACCAGGACAAGGTCAGCATGGGCACCATCGCCGCGCGCGACTGCCTGCGCGTGATCGAACTGACCGAACAGGTCGTCGCCGCGTTGCTGATCACCGCCCGGCAGGGCGTGGCGCTGCGCCAGCGGGTAGGCATGAACGCCACCCTGCATGGCGATCTGGACGTGATGTACCAGGATCTGTGCGCGCGCATCGCCCTGGTCGAGGAAGACCGCGCGCTGGATGGCGAATTGCGCGGCCTGCTCGACGATATCCGCGGCCAGCGCTGGGAGTTGTATGTCCAGTCCTGACCTAAGCATCGAAGTGACGTTGTCGCCGACCTTCCACGACTGCGATCCGATGCACGTGGTGTGGCACGGCAACTACTTCAAATACTTCGAGATCGCGCGCTGCGCGCTGCTGCAGCGCTACAACTACGACTACCCGCAGATGCGCGACTCCGGCTATCTCTGGCCGGTGGTGGACGCGCGGGTGAAGTACATCCGCCCGCTGCTGTACGGGCAGGCGCTGCGCGTGCGCGCCACCATCACCGAGTGGGAAAACCGGCTGAAGATCGTCTACGAGATCCTCGATGCCGACAGCGGCACGGTCCTCACCCGTGCCTACACCATCCAGGTGGCGGTGGATGCGACCACCAATGAAATGCTGTACCTGTGCCCGTCCGTGCTGTGGGACCGTCTGGGAGTGGAAGTGAAATGAATGCTGTGCTGCGCACGCTGGTCGTGCTGTTGTCGTTGCTCGTGGCGGTGCCGGCGTTGGCCGCGCCCGCTACTGCCGATGTCGATCTGGTCAAGCAGCGCGTGGCCAAGGTTGGCGTGCTGCATGGGGAGTTCACCCAGGAAAAGCAGGTCGCCGGCTTCAAGAATCCGCTGCGTTCGCAGGGCCGCTTCGTACTGGCCCAGGACCATGGCGTGATCTGGACCACGCTCAAGCCGTTCCCGTCCGAGGTGGTGGTGACCCGCGACCGCATCCTCAGCCGGCAGCGCGATGGCAGCAGCCGGGTCGAACTGGATGGCCGCCAGCAGCCGGCGATGCGCTCGGTCAACGCGATCATGTTCGCGCTGATGAGCGGCGACGCACAGGCGTTGTCGGTGCAGTTCACGGTCAAGGTCGAGGCGCTGCCCGACAACGGCTGGAGAATGCAGCTCACCCCGCGCTCGACGATGCTCGGCAAGGTGTTCACCGCGCTCACCCTGAGCGGTGACCGCTACGTGCGGCAGGTGCAGATCACCGAAGCCAACCAGGATGTCACCCGCATCCAGTTCGCCGGCATGAGCGAGACCCCGGCACAGCTGAGCGCCGATGAGGGTCGCAAGTTTGAATGAGTCGCTGCGCAACCGGCTGGGCAATGCCTTGACCCCGAACGGGCGGCTGCAGCGCGTGTGGCGCTGGCTGGCCATCGTCTGGCTGCTGGTGCTGATCGGCCTGGGTGCACAGCAATGGCACCTGTGGAAAAGCCAGTCGCGGATCGACACCGACATCCTGGCGCTGTTGCCGCAGGATGCCAACGACCGGCTGCTGTCCGACGTCACCCGGCGCATCGCCGATGCCAACGCGCGGCAGATCGTGGTGTTGCTGGGCAGCGCCGACGCGGCGCAGACCAAAGCGGCCGAACAGGCCTTCCGCGCCTCGCTGCGCGACAGCGCCGAGGGCAAGGCGCTGCTGGTGGAAAGCGGGTCGATCGAAGGCTGGTTCGAACAGGCGCGCGCCTTTTACGCGCCCTACCGCGACCGTCTGCTCACCAGCGACCAGCGCCAGCGCCTGCAGGCCCAGCCGGTCGATGGGCTGGCCGAATCGGCACTGGCGGCGCTGTACGGCCCGATGGGCGCGCCCCGGCTGACCGAATGGCGGCAGGACCCGCTGTCGCTGTGGCCGCAGTGGTGGCAGGAGCGTGCGCTGGGGTCGGGCCTGCGCGTGGGCGATGACGGCCTCCTTGAAGCCGATGGCAAGCATTGGTCGATCGTGCAGTACGACACGGTCGGCTCGGCGTTCCAGCTCGATGGCGAGCGTCATATCGACACGCTGCTGGATGCGGCGACCGCCGCAGCCGACAAGCAGGCGCCCGGGCTGGAGGTACTGCGCGCCGGCGTGCCGCTGCATGCTGAAGCGGCCGCGGTACAGGCCAACCGCGAGATCAACACGATCGGCTGGGGCTCGCTGGCCGCCGTGCTGCTGCTGGTCTGGCTGGCCTTCCGTTCGCTGCGCCCGATCCTGCTGGTGGCCGCCTCGCTGCTGATCGGCTGCGGCGTCGCGCTGGCGGTGACGGTGCTGGTGTTCGGCAAGGTGCACGTGCTGACCCTGGTGTTCGGTGCGTCGCTGGTCGGCGTGGCCGAGGACTACGGCATCCACTGGTTCGCGTCGCGCCAGGCCGAACCGGCCGACCGCCGCTGGAAGCTGTTGCGCCACCTGCTGCCCGGCCTGTGGCTGGCCCTGCTGACCAGCGCGCTGGCCTACCTGGCGCTGGGCCTGGCCCCGTTCCCCGGCCTGCGCCAGATGGCGCTGTTCTCGGTGGTCGGGCTGGCAGGCGCGTTCCTGACCGTGATCTTCTGGTTCCCCTGGCTGGATGGCGGCGAAATCCGCGCCACCGGCTTCTCGCGCTGGCTGGGCAACACGCTGGAACGCTGGCCGCGCCTGCACGGGCGCAAGGCCGTGCTGTTCCTGGGTGTGGTGGCCGTGTTCTCGGCGGTCGGCATCGCGCGGCTGGGCAGCAATGACGACCTGCGCAGCCTGCAGTCCTCGCCCAAGACCCTGATCGACCAGCAGATCCGCATCAGCCAGATGCTGGGCATGCCCAGCCCGGCGCAGTTCTATCTGGTGCAGGGCGATGACGCCGAACAGGTACTGCAGCGCGAGGAAGCGCTGGTCGAACGCCTGCGCGTGCTGTCCACCAGGAAGCAGATCGGCGGCTACCGCGCGATCAGCGACTGGCTGCCGTCACGCCAGCGCCAGCACGCCGATGCCGCACTCACCGCCAAGGTCGAGCCGCAGGTGCTCGGCAAGGTGGGCCAGGCGGTCGGCGAACCGCTGGTGCGCCCGGATTACGCGGCGCAGGACCTGGACGCCGACGCGTTCCTGGCCTCGCCGGCGGCGATGCCGTTCCGGCATCTGTGGCTGGGCAAGGTCGGTGGCGGACTGGCGTCGGTGGTGATGGTGGACGACCTGTCCCGCACCGATGCCCTGACCTTGCTGGAAGCGCAGGCCGAAGGCATCCCGGGCGTGCGCTGGGTCGATCGCACCGCCGATTTCTCCAAGCTGCTCAAGCACTACCGCAAGCTGATGAGCGTGCTGCTGCTGGTCGGCATCGTGCTGGTATTCGCGGTGCTCTACTGGCGCTACCGCGCCCAGGCGTGGCGCGTGTTCGCCCCGACCCTGGTGGCCGGCGCGCTGACCCTGGCCCTGCTGGGCCTGTTCGGCCAGCCGCTGCAGCTGTTCAATGTGCTGGCGCTGATGCTGCTGCTGGGCATGGGCATCGATTACGGCATCTTCCTGATCGAGCACCGCGGCGATGCCAGTGCGTGGCTGGCGGTGTGCGTGGGCGCGGCCAGTACCTGGCTGTCGTTCGGCCTGCTTGGCCTGTCGGCCACGCCGGCGCTGCGTGCGTTCGGGCTGACCCTGTTGTTCGGCATCGGTCTGGTGTGGATGATCTCGCCGCTGTTCCGGCCGCCGCCGCACGACGCCCCGCAGTGAGTCGCCCGCCTGTCCTTCCTTCTCCCACGTTTTCCTGATCAAGGATGTATCGATGAACCCGCAAGTGGAAACAACCGAGATCCTCGTCATCGGCGCAGGCCCGGCCGGTTCCGTTGCTGCGGCCATGCTGCGCAGGCAGGGTCGTCAGGTGCTGATGCTGGAGCGCCAGCAGTTCCCGCGTTTCTCGATCGGCGAGAGCCTGCTGCCGCAGAGCATGGAATACATCGAAGCGGCAGGCCTGCTGCAGGATGTGGTGCAGGCCGGGTTCCAGTACAAGAACGGCGCTGCCTTCGTGCGCGGCGAGGCCAGCACCGAATTCGATTTCCGCGACAAGTTCTCGCCCGGTTGGGGCACCACCTACCAGGTACAGCGCGCCGACTTCGATGACGTGCTCGCGCGCGGCGCCGAGCGCATGGGCGCCACCCTGCGCTTCGGCGATGAAGTGCTGTCGGTGCAGCCCGGTCGCCCGGCGCGGGTGCAGGTACGCCGTCCCGATGGCAGCGAGTACACCATCGACGCCGGCTTCATCCTCGACGCCAGTGGTTTCGCACGGTTGCTGCCGCGCTTGTTGAACCTGGAATCGCCGTCGAACTTCCCGGTGCGCGGGGCGATCTTCTGCCACGTGCGCGACCACATCCCGGCCGGCGCGGGCTTTGACCGCAACAAGATCCTGATCACCACCCATCCCGAACACGTGGACGTGTGGTACTGGACCATCCCCTTCTCCAATGGCTGCTGCTCGCTGGGCGTGGTCGCCGAGCCGAGCTTCTTCGAAAAATACCCCGGTACCGACCTGGAGAAACTGCAGGCGATCGTCGGCGAAGACCCCAATCTGACCCGCCTGCTCAAGAACGCCGAATGGGCGGTGCTGCCGGTGCGTACCATCACCGGCTACTCGGCCAACGTCAGCGCGCTGTGGGGCGAGGGCTATGCGCTGCTCGGCAATGCCGGCGAGTTCCTCGACCCGGTGTTTTCCTCCGGCGTCACCATCGCCTTCAAGTCCGCGCAGCTGGCCAGTGACTGCCTGGCCCGCGAACATGCCGGTGAAGCCGTGGATTGGGAGCAGGACTTCTCCATCCCGCTGCGCGCCGGGGTGAAGACCTTCCGGCGCTTCGTCGAAGCCTGGTACGCCGGCGGCTTCCAGAAGATCATCTACCACCCCGCCCAGCAGCCCGAACTGCGCCGCATGATCTCCTCGATCCTGGCCGGTTACGCGTGGGACACCAATAATCCGTACGTGGCCGATGCAACCGGTCGCCGCCTGCGGGTGCTGGAGGAACTGTGCACCGTCTGATCGCCTCCCTGCTGCTGTGCCTGCTGCTGGCGTCCTGCGCCAGCACCCGCATGCCCGCGCCCCTGGTGCAGCTGCCGACCCTGCAGTTGGCGCCGTCGGCGCTGCCGCAGCCGCTGCAGTTGCAGCAGCGCCTGCAGTTCCGCTTCGGCACCCACGAACGCGAACTGGATGCGCTGCTCGAGGCCGATGGCAGCCAGGTACGGCTGGCGGTGCAGGCAATGGGCCAGACCGGCGTGCGCATGGTCTGGGACGGCACCACGCTGGAACAGACCCGTGCGCCCTGGCTGCCACCGCAGGTGCGTGGCGAGCGCGTGCTGGACGACCTGCAGTTCGCGCTGTGGCCGGCCGCGGCGATCCGCGCGGCGCTGCCGGCCGGCTGGACGCTGGTGGACGCCGGTGGCGAGCGTCGGTTGGAGCAGGGCGGCAAGGCGTGGTTGCTGTTGGAACCGCTGCCCGACGGCCGGGTGCGCCTGCGCAACCTGGCCGAAGGCTATGAACTGGTGATTGAATCGTTGGACATGGAACAGGCACCGCCGTGAGCAGTAGCAGCCGCGCGATCTATCTGAATGAACTGGGCGTGGTCTGCGCGCTCGGCGGCGACCGCGCGCAGGTGGGTCAGGGTCTGTTCGCCGACCAGCCTGGCGGCCTGCGCGACAACGACCAGCTGATCGCCGGGCGCACCCTGGCGCTGGGCGAAGTGGCCACGCCGCTGCCGGACCTGTCCGCGCTGCCGGTGGCGCTGCGCGGGCGCAACAACGCGCTGCTGGAAGCGGCCCTGGTGCAGATCCGCCCGGCGGTGGATGCGGCGATCGCCCGTTACGGCGCGCAGCGCGTGGCGGTGATCATCGGCACCAGTACCTCGGGCATCGGCGAATCGGAAAATGCCCTGCGCTGCCACCGTGACCACGGCCAGTGGCCGGACGACTTCCATTACGCCCAACAGGAAATGGGCACCTCGGCGCGTTTCGTGCGCGAGCGCATTGGCAGCAGCGGCCCGGCGTGGACGATCTCCACCGCGTGTTCGTCCAGCGCCAAGGCGCTGATGTCGGCCGCGCGCCTGCTGCGCGCCGGGGTGGTCGATGCGGTCGTCGCCGGCGGCGCCGATTCGCTGTGCCGCTTCACCGTGGCCGGATTCAGCGCGCTGGAGTCGGTCTCGGCCGCGCGCTGCAATCCGTTTTCGGCCAACCGCAACGGCATCAATATCGGCGAGGGCGCCGCGCTGTTCCTGATGACCGCAGAACCCGGCCCGGTGCGTCTGTCCGGCTGGGGCGAGTCGTCCGACGCGCACCACATGTCCGCCCCCGATCCGCAGGCACGCGGCGCCATCGATGCGATGCAGCAGGCGCTGGACCGCGCCGGGCTGTCGGCCGCACAGGTGGACTATGTCAACCTGCACGGCACCGCCACCGGCCACAACGATGCGATGGAAAGCCAGGCCGTTGCCGCCGTACTGGGCACGCGCGTGCCAGCCAGTTCGACCAAACCGCTGACCGGGCACACCCTGGGCGCGTCCGGGGCGATCGAGGCGGCGCTGTGCTGGATGGTCCTGGCCGACAACCCGCGCCAGCAGCTGCCCACCCACTGGTGGGACGGGCAGGCCGACGCCGCGTTGCCGGCACTGGCCCTGGTCGCGCCGGGCACCCTGGCCGCGCACCCGCCGCAGCATGTGCTCAGCCACTCGTTCGCCTTCGGCGGCAGCAACGCCGTGCTGGCACTGGCACGGGCATGAGCATGCCGCTGCCGCACAACATCGATGACGTGCTCCCGCACCGCGACAGCATGCGCCTGATCGACCGGCTGCTGGACTGGCAGCCCGAGTCGATCGTGGTCGAAGTGGACGTGCCCGCGCATGGCCTGTTCACCACGCCTGAGGGCGTCCCGGCCTGGGTGGGCGTGGAATACATGGCGCAGGCGATCGCGGCCTGGGCCGGGTGCAAGGCGCGCCAGGCCGGACGCGAGCCGTCCATCGGTTTCCTGCTGGGCACCCGCCGCTACACCGCGCACCAGCCGTACTTCGCGGCGGGCACCTGCCTGCGTGTAGAGGCACAGTGCGAGCTGATGGGCGAAAATGGCCTGGGCATGTTCGCCTGCCGGATCCTGGCAGGTGCTGACGAATTGGCGGTCGCCAACGTTTCCGTGTTTGAACCACGCGATGCGATGGCCTATCTGGAGAGTGGAGAGGCATGACAGGGAATCTGACGGTGCTGGTGACCGGCGCCAGCCGGGGCATCGGCCGCGCCGTGGCGCTGCGGATCGCGCGCGACGGCTTCGACGTGGTGGTGCATTGCCGCAGCCGCATCGAGGAAGCACAGGCGGTGGTCGCCGATATCCAGGCGCTGGGCCGGCAGGCGCGCGTGCTGATGTTCGACGTGTCCGACCGCGATGCCGCGCGTACCGCGCTGGAGGCCGACGTGGAAGCACACGGCGCCTACTACGGGGTGGTGTGCAATGCGGGCATCGCCCGTGACGGCGCTTTCCCGGCGATGCCGGCCGAGGACTGGGACGCGGTGGTGCACACCAACCTGGACAGCTTCTACAACGTGCTGCACCCGCTGGTGATGCCGATGGTGCGGCGGCGCAAGCCGGGCCGCATCGTCACCCTGTCCTCGGTGTCGGGGCTGGTCGGCAACCGTGGCCAGACCAATTACAGTGCGGCCAAGGCCGGCATCATCGGTGCCACCAAGGCGCTGGCACTGGAACTGGCCAGCCGCGCGATCACCGTCAACTGCGTGGCGCCGGGGCTGATCGAGACCGAGATGGTCAATCAGGAAGTGCTCGACCACGCGCTGAAACTCATTCCCGCCGGACGCATGGGTCAGCCGGACGAGGTCGCCCACGCCGTCTCCTTCCTGCTGTCCGAATCGGCCGGCTACATCACCCGCCAGGTGATCTCGGTCAATGGAGGCATGGTCTGATGCGTAGAACCGATCGTCGCGTGGTGGTCACCGGTGCCGCCGCGCTCAGTCCGCTGGGCCACGACTGGCCGAGCATCCGCGAGCGTCTGCACGCCCGCGTCAACGCGGTGCGTTACATCCCCGAGTGGGAAGTCTTCGACGGCCTCAACACCCGCCTGGCCGCGCCGGTACAGGACTATGACCTGCCGGCGCACTACAACCGCAAGACCACCCGCAGCATGGGCAAGGTGGCGGTGATGTCGGTGCGCGCCACCGAGCTGGCGCTGGAAGCGGCCGGCCTGCTCGGCCACCCGGTGCTGCGCAGTGGCATGGCCGGCGTCGCCTACGGGTCGTCCTCGGGCAGCCACGAGGCCACCGCCGAGTTCGGTCGCATGCTCCACGAGCACACCACCGAGGGCATCAGCGCCACCACGTACCTGAAGATGATGAGCCACACCTCGCCGGTCAACATCGGGGTGTTCTTCGGCCTGTCCGGGCGCGTCTACACCACCTCCAGCGCCTGCACCTCGGGCAGCCAGGGCGTGGGCGCCGGCTACGAGGCGATCCGCAGCGGCAAGCAACTGGTGATGGTCACCGGTGGCGCCGAGCAGCTCGATGCGACCGCCGCGGCGGTGTTCGACACGTTGTTTGCCACCAGCGTGCGCAACGATGCGCCGCAGACCACGCCGAGCCCGTTCGATGCCAACCGCGACGGCCTGGTGCTGGGCGAGGGCGCCGGTACGCTGATCCTGGAAGAGCTGGAGCACGCGCAGGCGCGCGGTGCCACGATCCTGGCCGAGGTGGTGGGCTATGGCACCAACAGCGATGGCCAGCACGTCACCCAGCCGAGCGCGGACACGATGGCCCAGGCGATGCGCCTGGCGCTGGAAGATGCGGGCCTGGACGCGGCGCAGATCGGCTACGTCAACGCGCACGGCACCGCCACCGACCACGGCGACATCGCCGAGACCCAGGCTACCGCGCAGGTGTTCGGGCCAGGCATGCCAATCAGTTCCTTGAAGAGCTACGTGGGCCACATGCTCGGTGCCTGCGGCGCGTTCGAGGCCTGGATGACGATCGAGATGATGCGCGAGGGCTGGTTCGCGCCGACCTTGAATCTGCACGCGGTGGACCCGCGCTGCGGCGCGCTGGATTTCATCCAGGGCGAAGGCCGCGCGCTGCAGACCGACTATGTCATGAGCAACAATTTCGCCTTCGGCGGGATCAACACGTCGTTGATCTTCCGTCGCTGGCAGGACTGATGTACCCGGCCCGGATCCGGGCCGGTTTCCCACGCACCACCCTGCGCCCCACCAACAAGGAGAAGTTTGAATGCGTCGTTTTGCCCTGATTGCCGCCACCGCGTTGCTCGCCGTCGCCAGCACCGCCCAGGCCCGTGATACCCGTGTCGAACAGTCGCTGCGTGAGCTGGTGAGCTCGCAGGCCGCACGCGATGCCGGGATCGACGGCAGCGTGCGTTTCTACCTGGCCGGCGAGAAGGTCAACGTCCAGCAGCGCTTCGGCGAGGACGTGACCAACAAGAAGACCAACGCGGCCAACAAGAGCGACGAGGAGGCCTGCCGCTGGGTGGCCCTGTCGGCGCTGCGCGCGCTGCAGGACGGCGCCAAGTCGCGTAACGCCAACGCGGTGGTGGACATCGTGAGCTACTACAAGAAGAACGAGTTCAAGAGCGCGACCAACTACGAGTGCTACGCCGGCACCATCATGGCCGGCGTAGCCCTCAAGGGCACCTACGCCAAGGTCAAGTAAGGTCGCAGTGCCACCGCTCTTGTTGAGCGGTGGCCGTGGATCCAGAAGCAACCGCTACAGCTACAGCTACAGCTACAAGCAGCTTTTGCTCTACTACTGTCGCTGGCAGGGCAGGCGTGTGTGGGTTKCCGGGGCACGCCGTAGATCCGTCCATGGAGGCTCGGTGTTGCCATCCATGGCAACACACGGCCCCGGCAACCCACACACGCCCGCCCTTCGACAGGTTCACGGTGTGCAAGGGAAAGCCCAAGCCCAAGCCGAAGCCCAAGGCCTGCTTCGCCAGCACCTACCGTGGATGGCGTGTGCGAGCCTCCACGGACGGATTCACGGCGTGTCCCGGCCACCCACCCGCCCCATCCCCCTAAACGGAAACGACGTGCTGCTTGGGGCTTCAGAAAAACGCGGCCAAAAAGACCAAACCCACCTGAACACCCCCRCGACATTGATGAACCTGAATCTGCCGCGCGCCATCAAACCGACGCCGGAAGCCGATCCCGGCTTTCCCCCTTGCGTGGTTTCCGACACAATCATCGTATCTACTCCAGGGCAGCGCCCCGCAGGCAATGCAAGCCTACGTCTACAAAAGCCAACGCAAGCAGGACACCTACGTCTACCTCGCCGCCCGCGATGACTTCAACGCCGTCCCCGACGCGCTGAAAGCCACGCTGGCGCCGTTTGAATTCGTGCTCGAAGTCGCCCTGACCCCTGACCGTCGCCTCGCCCTGGCCGACGTCGGGCAAGTGCGCGCCAACCTGGCCGAGCGCGGATTCCATCTGCAGATGCCCCCGCCACCGGTCGCCCCGGTGCGCGTCCCGCGTCGCCGCGATGACTGATCCCCTGCGCAGCCGCGCCATGGCCATCGCGTTCGCCGCCGGCGTCCTGCTGGCCCTGGCGGCCGCGCTCGGCGGCGTGCCTGCCGCCCTTGGCGTGGCGTTGGCGCAGCCGGCGTTCGCCCTCGGCATCGCCTGGTGGCGACGTACCCGCCCCGTGCATGCGCCCCCGCAGTTGCTGCGGCAGGACCTGCCTGCGCTGCTGGTTCCCTGGCTGGCCGGCCCGCTGCTGCTGGCCGCGCTGGTGGCCTGGCCGTTGAGCGCCCTGCACGACAGCGGCAGCCTTGCCGCCGTGCTCGGCCTGAGCGTAGCCGTCAGCGCCGCCCTGCTTGGCGTCTGGCGCACGTGGCCGCTGTGGAATGAAATCGAACGCACCGATGGCAGCCTGACCGGCCACTGGCAGGCCCTGTCCGGCCGTGACCTCAGCGCCTGGCGTGGGCTGGGCGTGGCTGCGTTGGTGGTTGCCCTCTGCGCGCTGGTGGTGCTGCCTGCCTGGCCCGGCCTGGTATCGGACGCACTGCGCTGGCCGCTGACCGCCGCCGTGGTGGTGCTGTCGCCGCTGGCGCACCTGCTGCTGCAGACCATCGCCCCGGCCACCGCGCTGGCCGTGCGCAACCCCTTCGATGTGGACGGCCACGGTGCCGATGCGCTGGCCAACCACGACGCCGAACCGCAGCCGCTGGAACACCTCGGCCAGCACGAACACCTGCCAGCGCTGTATGACGCCGCCCGCAGTGGCCGCGTCGACCGTGCGCTGCAATTGCTGGCCGCCGGCGCCGATCCGCATGGCCTGCCCGATCCGGCCTGGCGCGACCAGCGCAACCTGCCGGTGCTGGCCGCCGTGCTGCCGGACCTGCGCCTGCTGCGCGAACTGATCGCGCGCGGGGTGGACGTCAATGCACCGCACCGGGGCATGACCCCGTTGCTGGCCGCCACGCGTGACAGCTGGCACGGCCGACCCGAGGCGGTGATGACCCTGCTGGCCAACGGCGCCG
Organism: Stenotrophomonas sp. P5_A9; assembly: GCF_056400525.1. Taxonomy (NCBI): domain Bacteria; kingdom Pseudomonadati; phylum Pseudomonadota; class Gammaproteobacteria; order Lysobacterales; family Lysobacteraceae; genus Stenotrophomonas; species Stenotrophomonas sp. P5_A9. Next base: position 35,784 of record NZ_JBFULC010000032.1, on the reverse strand, counting down.
ATTCGCGCGCGGTCGACAGCGATGGCAACACGCCGCTGCACCACGCCGCACGCAGTTCCGATCCGGGCGTGGCCGCGCTGCTGCGCGATGCCGCCGCCGAAGTGGACGCACTCAACCAGGAAGGCTGGTCGCCGCTGGCGGTGGCCTGCCAGGTCGGCAACTGGCGATTGGCGCGGTTCCTGCTCGAGCGCGGCGCCAAGACCGAGCCGGCCGAGGGCACCCCGGTGCTGCTGGCCGCCGCCGGTACCGAAGAAGATGATCCGGCCGGCGTACAGCTGCTGCTCAAGCACAAGGCGCGCGCCGACGCGCGCGACCGCCAGCGCCGCAGTGCCCTGCACGAGGCCGCGCTGGCCGGCCATGTGGACATCATCGATGTGCTGCTGGCCGCCGGTGCCAACCTTGAATCGCGCGATGCACTTTCGCGCACCCCATGGCTGGAAGCGGCCCGGGGCGGTCGCGCGGCGGTGATCGAACACCTGCTGCCGCACCATCCCGAGCGCAATGCCGTCGATGGGGAAGGGCGCAACGCGGTGCTGCTGGCCTGCATGGCCGACAACGTGTCGCCGCTGCTGGTGCGCCGCCTGCTGGAACTGGGCATCGCCGCCGACATTCCCGATCCGCAGGGCCGTCGCGCCGTCGACATCGCCGCCAGCGCCGGGCGCTGGACCATCGTGTCGCTGCTGGACCGCAACTATCCGCTGCCGGCATCGGTCACCGACGGGCTGGTCGCGGTCGATACCGAGGCAGGCCCGGGCACGCCGTCGCTGCCGGACCGGCCGCCGCTGGACCTGCTGCGCGAAGCGCTGGGCTTCGGCAATTTCGACGGCATGGCCGCGCTGGCGCGGCTGTGCGCGCCCGACGAACTGGGTGGCCTGCTGCACGACGCCGAGCTGGCACTGGATCCGCAGGCGGTCGATTGGCTGATCGCCAACGGTGCCGCGCCGGAAGTCCTCGATGCCTGCGGCGACACGCCGATGTTCGCGCTGCTGGCGCGCGGCATCGATGCCGTCCCGGCGTTGCAGGTGCTGCTGCGCCGTGGCCTGTCCCCGGCCGGTCGTGGCGGCCTGGCCCGTCTGCTCAGCGCCTGCGCCCAACACGATCACGCCTCGCGCGGGTTGGAGCAACTGGCGCTGGAACTGCTGGAACGTGGCGCCGATCCGTTCGCGCCGTCGCCGGCCGGCGATCCGCCGCTGTCGCTGGCCGTGCGCCTGGGCTGGCTGCGGCTGCAGCATGCGCTGCTGGTGCTTGGCGTGGACCGTGAGGCGCGCGACAGCCATGGCATGACCGCCCTGCACCTGGCCACGGCGTTGGCCCGCGAAGGCTCGCTGAAACTACTGGTGCTGCAGGGCGCGTCCCCGGAAGCCCGCGCGGCCGATGGCCAGACCCCCCTGGGCGTGGCGCTGTCGATCGGTCGCCGCGACCTCGCCGACTGGCTGGACTGGCGGGTGTGGCCGCTGCCGCGACGTGCGCTGCGCGACGGCGACCTGCCGGCCGCGGCCATGTCTGGCGATGCCGATGCGGTGCGTCGCCTGATCGACCTGGGCTTTGCCGTCGACGTGGTCGACGCGCAGGGCTGCACCGCGTTGCTGCGCGCCGCGGGCGGTGGCCACCTGGCCGTGGTCGACCTGTTGCTGGCGCGTGGTGCGAACCCGCAGCACGCCGCGGCGAGCGGCGCCACGCCGCTGTCGGCAGCGGTGAGCATGCGCCAGATCGACATCGTCTCGGCGCTGCTCGATGCCGGCGCCGAACTCGAATACCGCCTGCCCGGTGGCGTCACCGTGCTGATGCTGGCCTCGGCGCTGGGCCTGCCCGACATCGTCGCGCGCCTGCTCACCGCCGGCGCCAACGTGCATGCCGGCGACGCGCAGCAACTGGGCCCGCTGCACTGCGCGGCGCTCTACGGCTTCAGCGCCCGCGACCGCTCGCGCCTGCTGGCCCTGCTAGACACCCTGCTGCTGGCCGGCGCCGAGCCCGACCAGGCCGCGGCCGGTTCGGTGACGCCGCTGTTGCTGCTGCTGGGCGCGCGCGCTGAACCGGGCACCGCCTGCGATGAGCAGGTCGTGCTGGCCGCGGTCGAGCGCCTGCTCGACGAGGACGTGTCGCTGGAGGTGCGCGATCCGCGCGGTTTCGGTCCGTTGCACCTGGCCGCCCTGCATGGGCTGCCACTGCTGGTGCAGCGCCTGCTGCGTGCCGGTGCCGACCCGGACGTGCGCGATGCCCTCAACCGCAGCCCGCGCGAGATCGCGGTCATGCGCGGTTTCATCGACGTGGCCGGCGAGTTCGAGCCGCGCGTGCCGGGCGTGTCCTCGATGGCGCGGTTCCTGCGCGACAACGGCTGATCCGGCGGACCACCCCGCGTAGCGCCGACCGTGGGTCGGCTCCCTTTCATCCCGTCGCCGCCAGCGCTTCCATCGCGCCGGTTCAACCGTGGCGGTCGCGATCCGACGCCTTTCCATCGCTCTCCGCATCGGCCTCGAACAGCTGCATCAGATCCGCGCGCGCATCGCGTGAGGTCTGGATCACCGCCGTCTCGTCGTCGTACACCAGGTACTGGTCGCGCAGCAGTTTTTCGTCATGTTCGCGGAAGCGCTGTACATGGCTGCGCGCGGTGTCCTTCGGGATGCCCAGCGCGATCAGCATCCGTTCGCTCAGCTCCAGGCTGGTGCCGAACACCTCGCGGAACGGTTCGGCGGCCATGTCCATCAACCGCCACGCGTGCTGGCGGTTGCGGGCGCGCACCAGCACCGCCGCATCGGGATAGTTGCGCCGGATCAGGCGCGTCGCGCGCATGTTCGCGTCCGGGTCGTCCAGGGTCACCACGTACACGCGGATATGCTCGCCGCCGGCCGCGCGCAGCATCTCCGGCCGGGTCGGATCGCCGTAGTACAGCTTGTTGCCGAACCGGCGCAGATCCGAGACCGTGTCCGGATTGGACTCCAACGCGACGAACGGGATCTTCTGCGCGGTCAGCAGGCGCGCCACCACCTGGCCGAAGCGGCCCATGCCGGCGATCATCACCTGCGGTGGCGCGCCGTCGGTATCCACCTTGTCGGCCGGCCGTTCGTCTGCCTGTGCCGCATCCTCGCTGCCCAGCAGCCGCATCAGCGCGATCATCAGCAGCGGCGTGATCGCCATCGACAGGCCGACGATCGCCACCAGGCGGTCGTGGTTGGCATTGCCCAGCAGGTTCGCGCGCTGCGCCTCGTTGAACACCACGAAGGCGAATTCGCCGCCCAGCCACAGTACGCTGCCCAGCATCAGCGCGTGCCGGGTACGCAGCCTGGCCAGCTTGCCGATGCCGAACAGCAGCCCGAACTTCACCACCAGCAGGATCGCCACGCCCGCGGCGATCATCGCCGGCTCGGCCACGATGCGGTCCAGGTCGATGCCCATGCCCACCGCAATGAAGAACAGGCCCAGCAGCAGCCCCTTGAACGGCTCGATCTGCGATTCCAGCTCGTGGCGGAATTCCGAATCGGACAGCAGCACGCCGGCCAGGAACGCGCCCAGGCTCGGGCTCAGCCCGGCCTCCTGCATGAACCAGGCGGTGCCCAGCACCACCAGCAGCGCCATCGCGGTGAACACCTCGGGGCTGCGCGTGCGCGCGATGATGTTGAACAGGCGGCGCAGCACGGGACGCCCGCACAGGATCACCACCGCCAGCGCACCCAGTGCCACCGCCACGTCCTGCCACTGCAGCGACTCGTTCTTGGCCCCACCCAACAGCGGGATCGCCGCCAGCAGCGGAATGGCGATCAGGTCCTGGAACAGCAGGATCGCAAAGCCCAGCCGACCGTAGTCGCTGTTGATCCCCTTGTGCTCGGACAGCAGCTGCAGGCCCACCGCCGTGGACGACAGCGCCAGTGCGATGCCCACGATCAGCGCGCTCTTCCACTGGAAATGATCGAGCAGCAACAAGCTGCCCAGCACGATCGCGCTGAGCGCCACCTGCAATGCACCGGCGCCGAACACCGAGCGCCGCATTACTTTCAGTCGTGCCGGCGACAGCTCCAGCCCGATCACGAACAGCAGCATCACCACGCCGATCTCGGCCGCGCCGAGGATGCGGTCGGCATCCTGCACAAAGCCCAGGCCATCGGGGCCCAGCACCACGCCGGCGGCCAGGTAGCCCAGCACCGCGCCCAGCCCCAGCTTCTTGAACACCGGTACCGCGATCACCGCCGCCAACAGCAGCACCAGGGCCAGCTCGAGCGCGCCGCTATGCATGGAGGGACCTGCTCATGGGAGTGTCGCCGGGCAATATCGAGGCCCATTATGCGACGCCGGCGTTGGCCCAACGTCAATCGCGGCCCAACACCGCAGCCGGCCACGGGTTGACCCGCCCTGCGCCCGGGTCCAGACTGCCCGCCGCTGCCGGCACGTCCGGCAGTACACCCTTGCGGAGTCCCCAAACCCATGTCCAGCGACAGTAGAAGTCGACCTTGCTCGACGCCAGTGATGGCCACCGCCTGACGAGGGACGGTTCGCCACTGCTGGCGTCGCGCATGGCGATCCCCACAGGCGAACCCGATGAACCAGAAAGACCTGCTGCGCCCGGTGGCCGATGCCGCCGCCCTGAGCGAACCGCTGGAGCACTTCAACACCGCCGACGCGGTGGAGTTCCTCAACACCCTGGAGCTGTCGCGCGCTGCCGACACGCTGGCGGCGTTGCCGTTGCCGCGTGCGGTGAAGATGCTCGAACAGCCCGAGCTCAACCGCAGCGGCGAGCTGGTCGGCCTGCTGCCGGTGGCCCGCGCCGCCGCCCTGCTCGGGCTGATGGCCGATGACCGCGCGACCGACATCGTCCATGAACTGGACGAAGACGAGCGCGCCCGCCTGATCCCGCTGCTCAGCGCCGAGGCACGCCACTCCATCCAGCAATTGCTCAGCTATCCCGCGCATACCGCCGGCGCGCTGATGACCACCGAGTTCGTCAGCGTGCCCGCCGACTGGACCGTCGGCCGCACCCTGCAGCACATCCGCGAAGTCGAGCGCACCCGCGAAACCGTCTACGCCATCTACGTGCTCGACCCGCACGCGCGCACCTTGGTGCAGGTGGTGACCATGCGCCGGCTGATCACCGGCCTGCCCGACGAGCCCATCCTCGAGGTGGCCCAGGTCAACCCGCCGGTCACCGTCGATGCGATGCTCGACCAGGAAGAAGTCGCCCAGCTGATCCGCCGCCACGACCTGCTTGCCATCCCGGTGGTGGACGCCCAGCAGCACGTGCTCGGCATCGTCACCGTCGACGACATCCTCGACGCCCTGATCGAGGAATCCACCGAGGACGCGCACAAGTTCGGCGGCATGGAAGCGCTCGAAAAGCCCTACATGCAGATCGGCTTCTTCGACATGATCCGCAAGCGCGCCGGCTGGCTCAGCGTGCTGTTCCTGGGCGAAATGCTCACCGCCAGCGCCATGCAGCACTACGAAGACGAACTCTCCCGCGCCGTCGTGCTTACCCTGTTCATCCCGCTGATCATGAGCTCCGGCGGCAACTCCGGTTCCCAGGCCACCTCGCTGCTGATCCGCAGCCTGGCCCTGCGCGAACTGCGCCTGCGCGACTGGTGGAAAGTCGCGCTGCGCGAAGTCCCCACCGGCCTCACCCTCGGCGCCATCCTCGGCGTGCTGGCGATGATCCGCATCGTGTCCTGGCAGCTGCTGGGCCTGCACGACTACGGCGAGCACTGGAAGCTGCTGGCCCTCACCATCGGCGCGGCGCTGGTCGGCATCGTCACGTTCGGCTCGCTGTCCGGCTCGATGCTGCCCTTCATCCTCAAACGCCTGGGTTTCGACCCGGCCAGCGCCTCGGCGCCGTTCGTGGCCACCCTGGTCGATGTCACCGGCCTGGTGATCTACTTCAGCATCGCCGCGATGATTCTCAGCGGCACGTTGTTGTAGTCCAACACGGTGAGTGCCAGCCACGCATGGCGTGGCTCTACCGGAATGCGCCGCTGTCCGCACGCGCGGCGGCATGCCCGTCGGGCACGGATGCCATTCCCGCCGGGCACGGATGCCATACGGTAGTGCCGAGCCATGCTCGGCAGAACAAAGAGGCATCAGCGAAGCCACACCAGCGCGTGGCCACACCGGAATGCGCCGGTGTCCGCACGCGCGGCGGCATGCCCCGCCGGGCACGGATGCCATTCCCGCCGGGCATGGACGCCATTCCCGCCGGGCACGGATGCCATACGGTAGTGCCGAGCCATGCTCGGCAGAACGAAGCGGCATCAGCGAAGCCACACCAGCGCGTGGCCACACCGGAATGCGCCGCTGTCCGCACGCGCGGCGGCATGCCCCACCGGACATGGATGCCATTCCCGCCGGGCACGGATGCCACACGGTAGTGCCGAGCCATGCTCGGCAGAGCGAACCGGCACCGGCGAAAACCACACGAGCGCGTAGCCACACCGGAATGCGCCACTGTCCGCACGCGCGGCGGCATGCCCCATCGGGCATGGATGCCATTCCCGCCGGGCACGGATGCCATACGGTAGTGCCGAGCCATGCTCGGCAGAACGAAGCGGCATCATCGAAACCACACGAGCGCGTGGCCACGTGCGGAACACAACGGCGCCAGTGCGTACGGCGGCGCAGTTCAAGCCGTGTCTCGGCCGGGCAGGGCGGCGCTGTCCCGCACGAGGAAAGGAACTACCGGTGGACGCGCTGTCGAGCTGCCTTGAATCTCGATCCCGCACCTGCGCCAGATCATCACACCCACCACTCCAGCCGTGTACCGTGTCACCCATGACCCGGCGACTGTGCGGCCCATGAGCACCTACCACCTGCAATCCGTTTTCCGTCCGCAATCGGTCGCCGTCATCGGCGGCAGCCCGCGCGAACGCTCCGCCGGCCGCGCCGTCATGCGCAACCTGCGCGCCACCGGCTTCCCCGGCAAGGTCGCCTGGATCAACCCGCGCTACAGCGACATCGACGGCATCCGCACCGTCAAACGGCTCAAGGATCTCGACTGGGTTCCCGAACTGGTCATCATCACCGCGCCGGCCAGCATCGTCCCCCAGGTGGTGGCCACCGCCGCCGAGCGTGGCGTCGCCGCCGCCATCATCCTCACCGCCAACCTGGGCCAGGGCCCCGGCTCGCTCGCCGCCCAGGTCGAAACCGCCGCCCGCGCCAAAGGCCTGCGCATTCTCGGCCCGCACTGCCTGGGCGTCATCGCCCCGCATGCCCGTCTCAATGCCAGCATCGCCGCCCACTTCCCGCAGGCCGGCGACCTCGCCCTGATCTCCGAATCCAGTGCGATTGCCGCCGCGCTCGTGGAATGGGGCGTCGCCCGTTCGGTCGGCTTCTCCGCCGTGGTCTCGCTCGGCGACACCCTCGATGTCGACTTCGGCGACCTGCTCGACTACTTCGCCACCGACTACCGCACCCGCGCGATCCTGCTCTACGTCGAACACATCGGCGACGCGCGCAAGTTCATGTCGGCCGCGCGTGCGGCCGCCCGTGCCAAACCCGTCGTCGTGGTCAAGTCCGGCCGCCACATCCGCATCGATCCCGACGCCGACACCCATGTGCAGGCCCTGGCCAGCAGCGACGCCGTCTACGGCGCGGCGTTCAACCGCGCCGGCCTGCTGCGCGTCAGCGCGCTGGACGAGTTGTTCACCGCCGCCGAAACGCTTGGCCGGCTCGGCACCTTCCCCGGGCGGCGGCTGGCCATCCTCAGCAACGGTGGCGGGGTAGGGCGGCTGGCGGTGGACCAGCTGCTGGCGCTGCGCGGCAGCCTCGCCGAGCTGTCGCCGGCCACCGTCGCCCAGCTCGATACGGTGCTCCCGCAAGGCTGGTCGCGCAGCAATCCGGTCGACATCGTGGTCGACGCCGACGGCGAGCGCTACGCCGCCGCCATCGACGCGCTGATGTCCGACAGCGAAAACGACGCGGTGCTGGTGGTCAACGTGCCCACCGCGTTCACCTCCTCGGCCGACGCCGCGCAGGCGCTCACCCGCACCCTTGGCCTGCGCCCGCGCCACCACCGCGACAAACCGGTGTTCGCGGTCTGGCTGGGCAACGACGACCGCGCCACTGCCACCCTCAACGCGGCACGCGTGCCGACCTATCCCACCGAAGCCGAGGCCGTGCGCGGCTTCCAGCATCTGGTGCGCTACCGCGACGCGCAGGCCGCGTTGATGGAAACCCCGCCCAGCCTGCCCGAGGATTTCGTGGTCGACACCGTCGCCGCGCGGGCGCTGGTCGAGCGCGCGCTCGCTGCCGGCCAGCAGTGGCTGGACCCGATCGCCACCCACCAGCTGCTCACCGCCTACGGCATTCCCTCGGCGCCGGTGATGCAGGCGCGCGACGCGCACGAGGCGATGGACCTGGCCCAGCCGCTGCTGGAGCAGGGCGCCACGGTCGCGGTGAAAGTGTTCTCCGCCGACATCCCGCACAAGTCCGACGTCGATGGTGTGCGCCTCAACCTCGGCACGCTGCAGGCGGTGCATGCCGCCGCCACCTCGATCATCGCGCGGGCGCATGAAAAGCGCCCGGATGCACGCATCGACGGCGTGCTGGTGCAGCCGACCATCGTCCGCCCCAAGGCGCGCGAACTGATCGCCGGCATCGCCGACGACCCGACCTTCGGCCCGGTGATCGTGTTCGGCCGCGGCGGCACCGCGGTGGAAGTGATCGACGACAAGGCGCTGGCGCTGCCGCCACTGGACCTGCGCCTGTCGCACGAACTGATCGGCCGCACCCGCGTCTCGCGCATCCTCAAGGCGTACCGTGACGTGCCGGCCGCCGACGAACGCGCGGTTGCGCTGATCCTGGTCAAGCTGGCCCAGCTGGCCGCCGACATCCCCGAGATCCGCAGCCTGGACATCAATCCGCTGCTCGCCGACCGCGACGGGGTGATCGCGCTGGACGCACGCGTGGCCATCGCGCCCTCGCGCAAGCTGCACAAGGGCCGTGGCCATCCGCGTTTTGCCGTGTTCCCGTACCCGAAGGAGTGGGAGCGCACCATTACCCTGTCCGACGGTGCGCCCGCCTTCGTGCGCCCGGTGCGCCCGGAGGACGACGCGCTGTTCCGCGCGTTCTTCGCCCGCGTCACCGACGACGATCTGCGCCTGCGCTTCTTCCAGTCGGTCAAGCATTTCAGCCACGAGTTCATCGCCCGCCTGACCCAGCTCGATTACGCCCGCTCGATCGCGCTGGTAGCCATCGACCCGCGCAGCGGCGACATGCTCGGCGCGGTGCGCCTGCATGCCGACGCCGATTACGACCGCGGCGAATACGGCATCCTGATCCGCTCGGACCTCAAGGGGCACGGCATTGGCTGGCGCTTGATGAGCATCATGATCGAGTACGCGCAGTGGCTGGGCCTGAACATCATCGAAGGCCAGGTGCTGCGCGAGAACAGCACCATGCTGGCGATGTGCCAGAGCCTGGGCTTCAAGACCCGGCTCGATCCAGACGATTCCACCGTGATGGTGGTGACCCTGCCGGTGCAGGACGTGCAGGTGCCCGTGCCGCCAGATACCGCAACGCACTGAGCCGTTGGCGGCATGGCTCGTGCACGCCGGCGGGGCGACACTATCGCCATGACCGACCGCCTCCCCCTGCTTCTCCTCCCCGGCCTGCTCAACGACGCTGAACTCTGGCGGGCGCAGATCGCCGACCTGTCCGATATCGCCGACTGCAGTGTGGGCGACCAGACCCGTGGCGAGACGCTGCAGGCGGTGGTCGATGACGTGCTGGCGCAGGCACCGGCGCGTTTCGCCCTGGCCGGTTTCTCGCTCGGCGGCTTCGTCGCCCAGCAGATCCTGCGCACGGCACCGGAGCGGGTGCTGCGGCTGGCCCTGATCGATACGTCGATCCATGCCGATTCGCCCGAGCGCGCGGCCCAGCGCCGGTCGCAGCGCGCCAGCGTGCGCCTGCCCGGCACCTTCCACGGCTTTGGCGACACACTGATGCGCAGCTACATCGACGCCTCGCGGCGGGACGATTACGTGCTGGTGCAGCGCGTGCGCGACATGACCGCGCGGCTCGGTGCCGAGGTGTTCCTGCGCCAGAGCGCACTCGAACGTGGCGACGGCCACGACGCCCTGGCCAGCTACCGCGATCCGCTGCTGATCGTGTGCGGTGCCAACGACCGCATCACCCCGCTGGCGATCAGCGAGGAAATGCACGCGCTGGTGCCGGGATCGACACTGGTGGTGGTGCCCGATTGCGGGCACCTGGCGCCGATGGAGAAACCGGACGAGGTGAGCGCAGCGATGCGCGCATGGTTGCAGGCCTGATTCAATACTGTTGCCGCGGCCGCGGCCGCGGATGCTGGTAGGGCCGCATCCCGATCAACTGCCGTGAAATGCGCCAGGTTCCGGCAATGGCATGACCCGCGTCGACGCACGGGCTCCTGCAACGGCTCATGCGTTCGCCGCGCCGATCCACATGGTCGACGGTCGATACGGATCCGACCCTACCGCCGCCTATATCGGGAACACGGCCAGCAGGCGCGAAGGAAGAACACCACCGCGACTGCCGACCAGGCCCGCCTGCCTCAATCCCAGTCCGGCGCGATGCCTTCCGGGTTGGCCAGGCGCTGCCCACGGTCCAGCGTGGCGATCTGCGCCATGTCCGCATCGCTCAGGCGCAGGTCGGCGGCGAGCAGGTTGCTGGCCAGGTTCTCGCGCTTGGTGGAGGAGGGGATCACCGCGTAGCCCTGCTGCAATGCCCATGCCAATGCGACCTGCGCGGGGGTGGCCTGGTGGCGCTCGGCAATGGCCTGGATCACCGGGTCCTTGAGCACCTCGCCGTAGGCCAGGCTCATGTACGCGGTGACGTGGATGCCCTGTTCCTTCAGGAACGCGATCAGCGCGCGGTTCTGCAGGTACGGGTGCACTTCGATCTGGTTGGTGGCGATGGCATCGGCACCCAGGATCTCGATCGCCTGGCGGGTCTGGGCGATGGTGAAGTTGGAGATGCCGATCTGCCGGGTCAGGCCCAGCGATTTTGCTTCCGCCAGTGCGCCCAGGTACTCGGCCATCGGCACCGCATCCTTCGGCGAGGGCCAGTGGATCAGGGTCAGCTCGACATGGTCGGTGCGCAGCTTGCGCAGGCTCTCGCGCAGGCTGTCCAGCAGGGCATCGTGGCTGAAGCTGGCGATCCACACTTTGGTGGTCAGGAACAGATCGTCACGGGCCACGCCGGATTCGGCGATGGCCTGGCCAACCTCGGCCTCGTTGTCGTAGATCTGTGCGGTGTCGACGGCGCGGTAGCCCACGTCCAATGCGTTGCGGACCGAGTCGATGACGGTCTGGCCCTTGAGGCGGAACGTGCCGAGGCCGAATGCGGGGATGCTCATGAAAATTCCTTCAGGGGGGAGGCAGTGCAGGCTACGCCGTGCACCGTAAAGCGACGTAGAGCCGACCGTTGGTCGGCTGCTGTTGCGTGAAACGAACCGTTGGTCGGCTGCCGTTGTGGAGGTCCGCCACACGATCCATCAATGCGCACTCACCGCGATGCCGTCGGCGCGGTCGGCCACGCCATCGCGACGATCCAGGCGACCACTCAGCACGGTCAGACCCAGCGCGCCCAGTACCACCAGCGCACCCAGCCACGGGGTATGCATCAGCCCGAGGTGATCCACCACCAGCCCGCCCAGCGACGCACCGAGGGCGATGCCGACGTTGAAGGCGGCGATGTTCAGGCCCGAGGCGACGTCGGCGGCCTGCGGGGCGAAACGCTTCGCCTGCTTGACCACGTACACCTGCAGCCCCGGCACGTTGCCGAAGGCCACCGCACCGAGTGCGAGCACGGTCAGCAGCACCAGCCAGCTGTTGTAGGCGGTGAAGGTGAGCACGAACAGCACCGCGGCGAGCAACGCGAAGATCAACGTCAGCGCCGGGATCGGACCGCGACGGTCGGCCAGGCGGCCGCCCCACAGGTTGCCGATGGCCACCGACACGCCGTACACCAGCAGCACGCCGCTGACCGCGTTGGCCGAAAAGCCGCTGACGTCCTGCAGGATCGAGGCGAGGTAGGTGAAGGACAGGAACGTGCCGCCGTAGCCCAGCGCGGTAATCGCATACACCAGCAACAGACGCGGCTGCGCCAGTACCGACAACTGCTGGCCGAACGTGGCCGGCTCGCTGCGCTGCAGATTGCGCGGCACGAACAGCAGGCTGCCGATCAGCGCGATCACACCGAGCGCGGCCACGGCCAGGAAGGTCGCACGCCAGCCCAGGTGCTGGCCGATGAAGGTGCCCAGCGGCACCCCGGTGACCAGGGCCACGGTGAGCCCGGTGAACATGATCGCGATCGCGCTGGCGGCCTTCTCCTTGGGCACCACCGAGGTGGCGATGATCGAGCCGATCGAGAAGAACACGCCATGCGCCAGGCCGGTGAGTACCCGCGCCACGATCAGCGAGCCGTAGCCCGGCGCCATCCAGGCGATCACGTTGCCCAGCGTGAACAGCACCATCAGCGCCACCAGCAGGGTCTTGCGCGGCACGCGGCCGGTGAGGGCGGTCAGCACCGGCGCGCCCACCGCCACGCCCAGGGCGTACAGCGAGACCAGCAGGCCGGCCGAGGGCAGGGACACGCCGAGGTCGGCGGCGATGGTCGGGATCAGCCCGACGATGACGAATTCGGTGGTGCCGATGGCGTACGCACCAAGCGTGAGCGCCAGCAGGGCCAAGGGGATGCCACGGGACATGGTGGGTTACCGGTGGGAGGTGAGGCTGCGCAGTCTGCGCGCCGCACTCTTGCCGAAAAAGCGGCCTTCACGCCAATCACTCTTGCCCCATGATCAATAATAGGCCTCCCGCGTGCCGGCTCACCGCCATGAAAACCACCCTCGACGAAATGCAGGCCTTCATCGCGGTGATCGACAGCGGCTCGATCACCGCCGCCGCCGAAACCCTGGGCCAGACCACCTCCGGGGTGAGCCGGGCGCTGGCGCGGCTGGAGCAAAAGCTCGGTACCACGCTGCTGACCCGTACCACGCGGCGCCTGCAGCTCACCGAAGAAGGGGCCGCTTTCCTCGAACAGTCGCGCGCCATCGTGGCCTCGGTGGAGGCAGCCGAAGAGCAGATTGCCGCCCGCCGCGACCGTCCGGCCGGGCGCCTGCGCGTGGATGCGGCGATGCCGTTCGTGCTGCATGCGATCGCGCCGCTGGTCGCTGAGTACCGGGCGCGCTACCCGGACGTGCTGTTGGAACTCAACAGCAGCGAGCGCTACATCGACCTGCTGGAACGGCGCACCGACGTGGCGATCCGGATCGGGCCGCTGGCCGATTCCACCCTGCATGCACGGCCGCTGGCGCACAGCCGCCTGCGGGTCCTGGCCAGCCCGGCGTACCTGCAGCAGCACGGCACGCCCACACGCGTGGCCGAGCTGCGCGGGCACACGCTGCTGGGCTTCAACGAACCGGACTCGCTCAATCATTGGCCATTGCCCGGCGACACCGACGCACTGCTGCACGTGCGCCCGGCCATCGCCGTCTCCAGCGGCGAAACCCTGCGCGCGCTGGCACTGGAGGACGTCGGCATCGTCTGCCTGTCCGACTTCATGACCCATCGTGATCGCGACGCCGGGCGGTTGGTCCAACTGCTGCCGGAACTCACCGTGGAGGTGCGCCAGCTAGTGCCGGCCGCTGGCCGGCAACCGCGCGATGCCGGGTTCATGGGGTTGCCGGCCAGCGGCCGGCACTACCTCAGGCCGCCTGCGGCAATCCGCTCCGGGCAGCCCTGCCGGCATCCAGCACGAACACATCCACCGCCTCGTTGAGGGCGATGGCCTGTTCTTCCATGCTGCGTGCCGCCGCCGTTGCTTCCTCGACGAGCGCGGCATTCTGCTGGGTAGCTTCATCCATGTGCACCACGGTCTGGTTGACCTGTTCGATGCCCGCGGACTGCTCCTGCGACGCGGCGGAAATCTCGGCCATGATGGCGGTCACCTGCTGCACGCCGCTGACGATCTCGCCCATGGTCTGCCCGGCCTGCTGCACCAGCCGCGCGCCGCTGGCGACATCGCCGACGGAGAGGTCGATCAAGGTCTTGATCTCCTTGGCGGCCCCGGCCGAACGCTGGGCCAGCGTGCGCACTTCGCTGGCGACCACGGCAAACCCGCGGCCCTGTTCGCCGGCACGCGCCGCTTCCACCGCCGCGTTGAGCGCCAGGATGTTGGTCTGGAACGCGATGCCATCGATCACCGAGATGATTTCGGCGATGCGCCGGGACGAGGTCTGGATCGCGCCCATGGTCTGCACCACCTGGCCGACGACCTCACCGCCCTCGGCAGCCACCGCGTGCGCGCCGATCGCCAGCTGGTTGGCCTGTCGCGCGTGTTCGGCGTTCTGGCGCACGGTGGAGGTCAGCTCTTCCATCGAGGCGGCGGTTTCCTCCAGGTTGGCCGCCTGCTGCTCGGTGCGCTGGGACAGATCGTTGTTGCCTGTGGCGATCTCCCCGGCCGCCGCCTGGATCGACTGCGCGGCGCGCTTGATGTCGCCGACGATGCCGGTCAGCTGGCCGGTGGTCAGCGCCACATCGTCGCGCATGCGGGCGAACACCCCGTGGAACTGGCCGTGCATGCGCGCGCTGAGATCGCCGCGTGCGATCGCCTGCAGCACGGTCGACACCTGCTCCAGATCCTGTTCGGTCGTCTGCATCAGCCGGTTGAGACCACCGACCATGTCGCGGAAGTCGTACTGGTAACGCGCTTCGTCGCCACGCTGGCTGAAATCGCCGGCCGCCGCTGCCGTGGCGAGGCGCTTGATCTCGGCATTGATCGCGCCCAGGTTGACCTTGGCGGTATCCAGCGCCTGGGTGATCACCGCCTTTTCGCCGGGCAGACGTTCCATGTCCAGCGACAGATCGCCCACCGCATAGCGGCCCATGATCTCGATCGCGCGCATCTTCACCTGGATATGCGCATGCACCAGCGCGTTGCTGTCGCGGACCATCTGGCCGTAGCCGCCAGGGAAGGCAGTGTCGTCCATGCGGTAGCTGATCTGGCCGGCGTCATGGCGCTCGGCCATGGTGGCCTGCGCGGCCAGCACCTCCTTGAGCGTGCGGGTCACCGCGCCCATCGCCTGGCCGAGGCGGCCGATCTCGTCGCGGCTGTGCACCTGCACGCTGTGGTCCAGCTCACCGCGAGCTACCGCACGTGCGGCCGCTTCCACCGCCACCACCGGGGCGATCACCGCACGACGCAGCCACACGGCCAGCACGCCCATCAGTACCGCGGCGGCCAACGCGGTCAACACGGCACAGAGCAGCAGCGTGCGGCGTGCCTGCGTCGAGCGCGATGTCACCGCCTGTTCGGCCACCTGCGCGGTCTGCTTGCCCAGCGCATCCAGCGTGGTGCCCAACGCACGGTCCTTGCCCCGCACCAGCGCATCGCCCTGCAACGGGCTGTAGCCGCTGGCGGCGAACGCCTCAAGTGCGCCGTGGTACTCCTTCTGCAGCGCGGCGTGCTGGGCCAGGAAGCGGGCGGCCAGTCGTGCGGTGTTGGCGTCGTCGCTGCCGGCCAGCGCCTTGGCCAGCGCGGCGGTCTTGCCGCCCTGGCTGTCGAACGCGGCCAGATGGCGCGTGCGCAGCGCTTCATCGCTGCCGCGGATCAGCACGTTCTTCCATTCCTGCACCTGCAGCCGGAACTCGCGCTGCAGCAATTCGGCCTGCGCGTTGCGCGCCACCGCTGGCGGAACGTCGGTGGACAGGTTCAACCAGGCCGAGGCAAGCCCGGCCAAGGCGCACAGCACCACGATGGCCAGACCGAGCGACAGCGCGCCCAGCAACTTGAACTGCAGGCTCAGGGCGCGCGTGGGCACGCTGGATGTCTTGTTCATGGGGAGGGAAAGTGAGGGAGGGCGATGCGGTATCGGTTCGCGGCAGCTCTTTCTGAAGTGGGATGTGCATCACATTTATGTCTCCATTTACTGAAATGAAAATGATGTGACAGTGCCCAACGGCATGCCCAGGCGGTGCTGGACACCCGGTCGATTTGTAACTATGGTTGTTACATGAAATCCAGCAACCAGTTCTCCGACGCCCTGCATGTGATGGCCCATCTGGTCGGTCAGGATGGCCCGCGCACTTCCGAGCAGCTCGCCATGTGCCTGCCCACCCACCCGGTGGTGATCCGGCGCCTGCTTGCCGCCCTGCAACGGGGCGGGCTGGTGCGCACGGTGCGCGGTCACGGCGGCGGCAGCCAGCTGGCACGTGAGCCGGCACAGATCACCCTGCACGACGTCTACATCGCCATCGGCGCGCCGGCCCTGCTGCACACCGGTGCGCGCGAGACCGGGCGTGGCTGTCCGGTGCAGCAGGTGGTCAACGAGGCGCTGGACGACAGCTACCGCCAGGCCCAGACCCTGCTTGAGCAGCGCCTGCGCGGCACCACCCTGGCCACCCTCGGCGAGGCCTTCGCCCGCCACCTGGCCCACCATGCAGCAGGAGTTCCCCATGCGATTTGACGCCGTGATCGTAGGCGGCAGTTTTGCCGGCCTGTCCGCCGCCCTGATCCTGGCGCGTGCGCGCCGCGACGTCCTGGTGATCGACAGCGGGCTGCCGCGCAACCGCTTCGCCGCGCATTCGCACGGCGTGCTGGGCCAGGACGGCATCGCCGGTAGCGAGATGCTCCGGCAGGCCAAGGCGCAGCTGCTGGACTACCCGACCGTGCGCTGGGTCAGTGACACCGTCACCGACGCACATGCCAGCGCCGATGGCTTCACGGTCACCACCGCCGACGGCGGCACGTGGGCAGCGCGCAAGCTGCTGCTGGCCACCGGTATCCGCGACGAATTGCCCGACATTGCCGGGGTGAGCGAACGGTGGGGCCACAGCGTGCTGCACTGCCCGTACTGCCACGGCTACGAGGTCGGCGGCGGCGCGATCGGCCTGCTTGGCGGTCACGCGATGTCGGTGAAGATGGCCGGCCTGCTCGCCGACTGGGGCCAGGTCACGCTGTTCGCGCACGGCATGGTCATCGACGACGACGAACGGGCGATGCTGCAGCGGCGCGGCGTCAGCATCGAAACCTCGCAGGTGGTCAAACTGGCCGGGCAGGCGCCGGACCTGAGCGGGGCGCTGCTTGCCGACGGCCGCCACATCGACCTGCGCGCGCTGTTTGTCGCGGCGCGCCAGCACATGGCCTCGCCGCTTGTCGAACAGCTCGGCTGCGTGCTGGAAGAAAGCCCAATCGGCGTGCTGGTGCAGGTGGACGCGCAGAAGCAGACCAGCGTGCCCGGCGTGTACGCCGCCGGCGATGCGAGCGTGGTGGGCAACATCACCCTGGCAAATGCCGAAGGGGTCCGCGCCGGGATCAGTGTGCATCACGCGCTGGTGGCCGAAGACAGCGCGGTGGCCTGAACGGAAACGGCCACCCGAAGGTGGCCGTAGCGTGTTGCCGTAACCGTTGATCGCCGGGCGTCCGTCACCGATGCGTCTGGCCGTCGGGGTAACTCAGCCCTGCTCGGCACTCGCTGCATCCAGCTGCGCCACATCTTCGGTCGACAGCGCGACCTGCGCGGCAGCCAGCACATCCTTCAGCTGCTCGACGCTGGTCGCGCTGACGATCGGTGCGGTGATGCCGGGGCGTGCGATCAGCCAGGCCAGCGCGACCTGCGCGGCCGTCGCGCCGTGCCCGGCGGCGATGTCATCCAGCGCGGCCAGGATGCGCAGCCCGCGTGGGTTGACGTACTTGCTCACCACGCTCTGGCCGCGCGCACTACTCTTGCCCGCATCTTCGGCACTGCGGTACTTGCCGCTGAGGAAGCCACTGGCCAGCGAGTAGTAGCTGATCACGCCAATGCCGTGTTCGCGTACCAGCGGCTCCAGCGCGGCTTCATAGCCGGCGCGGTCGTACAGGTTGTACTCCGGCTGCAGGGTTTCATAGCGTGGCAGCGTGTAGTCCGCCGACACCTTCAGCGCATCGGCCAGGCGGCGGGCACTGTAGTTGGACGCGCCGATCGCGCGCACCTTGCCCTGCTCGATCAGACGACCGAAGGCGGCCAGCGTGGTTTCCAGCGGGGTGGATTCGTCGTCTTCGTGCGCCTGGTACAGATCGATCACATCGGTCTGCAGACGGCGCAGCGAATCTTCCACCGCCGCGGCGATATTGTCGGCCGACAGGCCCGGGCGCTCTGCCCACTTGGCCACCTTGGTGGCCAGCACCACCTTGTCGCGCTTGCCGCTGTGCTTGAACCAGCGGCCGAGGATCGTTTCCGATTCGCCGCCGCTGTTGCCGGGTACCCACGCCGAGTAGACATCGGCGGTGTCGACCAGGTTGAAGCCGGCATCGACGAACGCATCCAGCAACGCGAACGAGGTCTTCTCGTCTGCGCTCCAGCCGAAGACGTTGCCACCGAAGGCGATGGGGGCGACATGGAGGCCGGAACGACCGAGTTCGCGTGTAGCAGTCATGGGTGATGTTCTCCCTGGGAATCGTTTCCACAGGATACGGCCGGCGTGGTGACAGCGTTGCGGCAGCAGGCACAAAACAGTGTTCCGGATTGCTGCGTCGCACTAACGTTTTGTGAACACCTGTGCACGCCTGGCTGCTAGTCTCGCGGCATCCCGCTACCGGAAGCTCCGCTGATGAAAGCCCGTTCGTTGACCTGTGCCTGCCTGTTCACCGTCTCCACCCTGATGCTCGCCGCGCCCGCGATGGCCATCAAGCCTGCCGGCCCGAACGCGCAGGTTGCCATTACCCCGGCCGTGCAGAAGGCCGTGCAGGACAGCCATCGCGATCCGGCCAACGTCAAGCGCGATGCGTATCGCCATCCTGCGCAGACGCTGTCGTTCTTCGGCGTGGCACCGGGCAAGACGGTCATCGAGATCACCCCCGGCAGCGGCTGGTACTCGGAAATCCTCGCTCCGCTGCTGCGCGGCAAGGGCAGCTACGTGGCCGCCGTGGTTGATCCGATGGCCGTGCCCGAGGGCCGTGGCCGCGATTACCAGCAGCGCAGCCGCGAGGGACTGGAGAAAAAGTTCGCCGGCAACGCGGCGGTGTACGACAAGGCCACGCTGGTTGCCTACAACCCGACCGCGCCGGTGTTCGGTGCGGCCAATTCCGCCGACGTGGTGCTGACCTTCCGCAACGTGCACAACTGGCGCAGCGCCAACCAGGCCGAAGGCATGTTCAAGGGCTTCTACAGCGTGCTCAAGCCCGGCGGCGTGCTCGGCGTGGTCGAGCACCGCGCCAAGGCCGACGTGCCCGCCGATGACAAGACCGGGTATGTGGGCCAGAAGGAGGTGATCGCGATGGCCGAGGCCGCCGGCTTCAAACTGGCCGGCAGCAGCGAGATCAACGCCAACCCGCGCGATACCAAGGACTACCCCAACGGGGTATGGACGCTGCCGCCGACCAACCAGCACGACGCCGCCGACGAGGCCAAGTACCAGGCCATCGGTGAAAGCGACCGCATGACCCTGCGCTTCATCAAGCCCAAGGGCTGATACCGGTCGCGGCTGCGCACGTACCGATCGCAGGTCGGTACGTGCAGGTCGTCCCGTGCGATGCCTGCCGCGCCGCATCGTCGATCAGGCGTCACTGCCGCAGCCATGGCGGCACGCCCGCCCGAGGCTACGGGATGGGACAATGGCGGCTCCATTGCCGCCCGCTCCGCCATGCTGATCGCCTTCAACAAACCCTTCAACGTGCTGTGCCAGTTCACCGACCGCAGCCAGCCGCCGCGCGCGACACTGGCCGGATTCGGCCTGCCGCCGGCGGTGTATGCGGCCGGACGGCTGGACTACGACAGCGAGGGCCTGCTGCTGCTCACCGATGACGGTGGCCTGGCGCACACCCTCACCGATCCGCGGCACAAGGCGGACAAAACGTATTGGGTGCAGGTGGAAGGCACGGTCAGCGACGACCAGCTGCAGGCATTGCGGCGTGGCGTACCGCTCAACGATGGGCCGACGTTGCCGGCGGGCGTGGAGCGTCTGGACCCTGCACCGACGCTGTGGCCGCGCGATCCGCCGGTCCGTTTCCGCAAGACCGTCCCCGATGCCTGGCTGGCGATCACCCTGCGCGAAGGGCGCAACCGCCAGGTGCGGCGGATGACCGCGGCCGTGGGCCTACCCACGCTGCGGCTGGTGCGGGTGTCGATGGGCGCGCATGCGCTGGATGACCTGCAACCCGGCCAATGGCGCGAGATCCGGTAGCGCCACCCCATGGGGGGCTGCGCGCTGTGCCGGGCGTAAAACGCAGCCACCCATGGGGTGGCTCTACCCCGCCCCAAAAAAAAMCGCCGGGCGTTGCCGGCGGTTTCGATGCGTCAACGCTGACCCGAAAGGATCAGGCGTCGCTGCCGATGTCGCTGTGTTCGTCCACCACGGTGCTGGCGCGACGGTTGCGGGCGCTGATGCGCTGCGCCTGGCCGTTCACCACCTCGCCGTTGGCGAGCTTCTTCTTCTGCTGCTTGCGGTACAGCGCGTAGCCCAGCAGGCCCACGCCGACGGCGGCAGCGGCGATGGTCACGGCCGGGTTGCGACGCACCACCTTGGCGGCCACCTTGCTGCCGGTCTTCACTGCGCCAAGCGCCGCGCCGGTCTTGATCCAGTCGGTCGCCTGCGGCCCGAAGTGGCGCAGGTTGCTGCCAGCATGCTTGAGGCCGTCACCGGCGGTGCTTGCCAGGTCCAGGGCGCGCTCGAGGGCGCGGTCGGTAATCACAGTCAATCTGCTCATGGGGGGTCCTTTGCCTCGGTTCTGGTCCAGTGTCGCCCTTGGGCCGTGTAGGGCGTGTTATCCGCCAGCCACGACCGGATGACGACTGTAGCCGCTCCTCAGGGCCACCGCCGTGGCACCGGATGACGCGGTCAGCCGCCAGCCATGAATGCGCCGGGCGCGTGAGGGCGCGCCGCCGGCGGCATCATGTCCCGCGCGGCTTGGCCCGATGGGTGGCGGTCGCCGTCCACGGATCGTCCGGCCACGGGTGCTTGGGATAGCGCCCCTTCATTTCCTTTTTTACGTCCGTGTAGGTGTTCGCCCAGAAGTTGCGCAGGTCCTGGGTGACCTGCAAGGGGCGTCCACCCGGCGAGAGCAGATGCAGGGTGAGCGGAATGCGTCCGTCGGCGATGCGCGGGGTGTCGGCCAGGCCGAACAGTTCCTGCAGCTTCACCGCCAGCACCGGAGGCTGCGGGGTGATGCCATCGGCATCGACGGCATAGTGGATCGCCCGCTCCATGCCCGACGGCACGGCGATGCGGACCGGCGCATGGCGATCGATCAACTGACGCTGCGCCCACGGCAACGGCGACTTCAATGCCTCGCCCAGGCTCGCCTCGTCCAGCGCATCCAGACGCGTCTTGCCGTTGAAGGCCGGCGTGAGCCAGCGCGGCAGGCTGTCCATCAAGGCCGCATCGGACAGATCGGGCAGTTCCAGCTCGGGCATCCACGCGCGTACCGCCAGCGCGCGCGCCTGCCACTGGCGCAGGCCGTCGGTCCACGGCAGCGCTTCGAGCCCCAGTTCGGCCACGGCCTCGGTCAGCGCCTGCGCGGCGTGGGCCGGATCCACGCGCCCGGCCGAACGGCTGTCGAGCACGATGCGGTCGAAGCGGGTCTCACGACGCGCCACCAGCGCGCGCTTGTCGGCGTCCCAGCGCACCACGTCTTCCTGTTGGAAGCGCTCGGGGAAATCACGCCGCAGCCGGTTTTCATCGACCGGCGCGGCGCGCAGCAGCAGCGCATCGCGTGCCTCGAAGCGCAGCTCCACCGCCACCAGCCACGGTTCGCCGCGCAGGTCGCTGGGATCGAACAGGCGCGCGCTGCGACCGTTGGCCAGCAGGTAGCGCAGCGGGTCGGTGGGGTGGCGCGCGGCGATGCGGTCGGGGAAGGCATGGGCGAGCAGATCGCCGAGCCGATGCGCCTCCACCGAGGCCGGCGGCGCGGTGTCGCAACGCAGGCGGCGTCGCCATTGTTTGCTGGCCGCATCGATGGCGGCCAAGGCGCCGCGGTTGGCGTCGTGCGGTGCGCGCCCCTGCCGGAACGCGGCCAGCGCACGCCAGCGGGCGGCCAGTGCATCGCCGCCCTGGCGCAGCGGATCGCGCGCTTCCACCAGTGCGGCCAGGTCGCAGGCCAGCGCCTGTTCGACGCCGCCTTCGGCTGCCAGCAGCATCGCCGCCAGCCGCGGGTGCGTGCCCAGGGTGAGCATGCGCCGGCCGAGCGCGGTCAGGGCGCCACCGTCGCGCATCGCACCCAGCCGCTGCAGCAATTCACGGGCGGCGGCCAGGGCGCCGACCGGCGGCGCGTCGACGAAGCGCAGGTCATCGCTGCCCCACGCGGCCAGTTCCAGTGCCAGCGACGCCAGTTCCACCTGCACCATCTCCGGCCGTCGCTGCGCTTCCAGCCGCTGCGACTGCGGCCACAACCGCCATGCCCAGCCGTCGGCAACGCGTCCGGCGCGTCCTGCGCGCTGGTCGGCCGAGGCCTGCGCGATGCTCACCACATCCAGACGCGCAAAGCCGCTGTTGGGGTCGTAGCGCGGTTCCCGCGCCACCCCGGCATCGATCACCACGCGCACGCCGGGCAGGGTGACCGAAGATTCGGCCACGTTGGTGGCCAGCACCACCCGGCGCTGGCCGTTCGGATCGGGCTGCAGCACGCGCGACTGCTGCTCCACCGGCAGCTCGCCGTGCAGCGGCAACACCTGCACCGTCGGCGGCAGCACCTGTTCCAGCGCCGCCTGGGTACGCGCGATCTCGCGCTGGCCGGGCAGGAACACCAGCACGTCGCCGGGATGTTCGGCCAACGCCTGCTCCACCGCGCGGCGCGCCTGCGCCTCCAGCGCTTCCTCGCGGCGTGCGGGGAAATGGCTGATGACCACCGGGAAGCTGCGGCCTTCGCTGCTCAGGCGCGGCGCCTCCAGGAACTGCGCCAGGCGCTCGCCATCCAGCGTGGCCGACATCACCACGATGCGCAGGTCCTCGCGCAGCTGCGCCTGCACATCCAGCGCCAAGGCCAGGCCCAGGTCGGCGGCCAGGTGGCGCTCGTGGAATTCATCGAACAGCAGCGCGCCCACGCCCTCCAGCATCGGGTCGTCCTGCAGCATCCGGGTCAGGATGCCTTCGGTGACCACTTCCACGCGCGTGCGTGCGGACACCTTGTTCTCGAAGCGGATGCGGTAACCGACGGTACCGCCGACCTCGTCGCCCAGCTGGCGCGCCATGAACTGCGCGGCACTGCGTGCGGCGACCCGGCGCGGTTCCAGCATGAGGATCTTGCGGCCCTGCAGCCATGGGGCGTCCAGCAGCGCCAGCGGCACCTGGGTGGTCTTGCCCGCACCGGGTGGCGCTTCCAGCACCAGCCGTGGATGGGTGGCCAGATGCGCGAGGATCTGCGGCAGCAGCGGGGAGATCGGGAAAATCGGCGTGCTCATGGGCCAAGGATACGGGCCGTGGGCGGGGGCGGCGAGACGTGTACGCCGGGGCCGTGCAGGCGGCACGCTAGAATGGACGGGTTCACTGTCCTGTAGCCCCCCATGCACCTGATCGATATCGGCGCCAACCTCACCCACGATTCCTTCGATCGCGACCGCGACGCCGTACTGGCGCGCGCGCGCGATGCCGGCGTGGTGCAGATGGTGATCACCGGCGCCAGCCGCGAGCACTCGCCGATGGCGTTGGAGCTGGCGCGCCAGCACCCGGGGTTCCTGTACGCCACCGCCGGCGTGCATCCGCATCACGCGGTGGAGTACACCGACGCGTGTGATGCGGAGATGCGTGCGCTGCACGCGCATGCCGAGGTGGTGGCGGTGGGCGAATGCGGGCTGGATTACTTCCGCGATTTCGCCCCGCGCCCGGCCCAGCACCGCGCGTTCGAACGCCAGTTGCAGCTGGCCAGCGACGTGCGGGCCGCCAATGGCGCGCGCAAGCCGCTGTTCCTGCACCAGCGCGACGCGCACGCCGATTTCATGGCGCAGATGAAGAACTTCGACGGCAAGCTCGGCGCGGCGGTGGTGCATTGCTTCACCGGCGAGCGCCAGGAACTGTTCGATTACCTGGACCAGGACTGGTACATCGGCATCACCGGCTGGCTGTGCGATGAGCGCCGCGGTGGCCACCTGCGCGAGCTGGTCAGGCACATCCCGGCCAACCGCCTGATGATCGAGACCGACGCGCCGTACCTGCTGCCACGCTCGCTCAAGCCGATGCCCAAGGACCGCCGCAACGAGCCGATGTTCCTGTCGCATATCGTCGAGGAGCTGGCGCGCGACCGTGGCGAGGAAGTGGACGTCACGGCAGCCAATGCGACGGCGGCCACGCGCACGTTCTTCCGCCTGCCCGACGCAGCCTGACCCGCCCCGGCGTCGGTAGTGCCGAGCCGTGCTCGGCAACCGCGCAACGCGCGGCCCAGACCAGGCGTATCTATTGCCCGATCCGGTAGTGCCGAGCCATGCTCGGCAACCGCGCGACGCGCGGCCTACACCGGGCGTATTTATTGCCCGATCGGGTAGTGCCGAGCCATGCTCGGCAACCGCGCGACGCGCGGCCCACACCGGGCGTATTTATTGCCCGATCCGGTAGTGCCGAGCCATGCTCGGCAACCGCGCGACGCGCGGCCCACACCAGACGTATTTGTTGCCGGCCACCCGGGTACCGGAACGGAGAGCAGCCGAGCATGGCTCGGCTCTACCGGTTCGCGGTGACGCGCCCGTCGCCGGCCGCCCACGCATCGGTCAAGCCTTCGCGGTAGGTCGGGAACCGCGGCTGCCACTGCAATGCCTCGCGTGTGCCGCGACTGTCGATGCGCTTGTTGCTGCTATAGAAGCGCCGCAGAGAAGCAGGGACGGCCGGATCATCCCAGGCCTGCGGCGCAGGCAGCGGCAGGCCACTCAGGGCCGCCGCATAGGCCAGCACGTCCTGCGGCGGAGCCGGCTCATTGTCGGCCGGCAGATACAGCGCGTTACCCCGCGGCCGGCGCATCGCTGCGAGCACCGCAGTGGCGAGATCTTCGACGTGCAGCCGGTTGAATACCTGGCCCGGACGCACAACCTGCCGCGCCTTGCCCTGTGCCAACTGCACCAGCGCGTTGCGTCCGCGTCCGTACAGGGCGGGCAGCCGGAACACCGCCGAGGCGAGGCCGTGCGCCCGCGCGAAGGCCTGCCACTGCTGTTCGGCGCGCAGGCGCTTCAGTGCGGTGTCGTCGGTGGCATCGGCCGTCGCGTGCGTGTCGATCCAGCCGCCATCGCGGTCGGCATACACGGCCGTCGACGAAAGGTAGCCCACCCAGCGCAGCGACGGTGCATCCTGCAGCGCCTCGCCGAGCAGGCGCAGGGCGGGATCGCCGTCGGCATCGGGCGGGACACTGCACAGGATCGCATCGGCGGTTCGGATCGCCTCACGCAACGCCGCATCGAGGGCGCATCCCTCGGCCAGACGATGGCGTGGCACGCCGTCGGCCGGCGTGGTGGCGGGATCGCGCACGGTGCCGCTACAGGCAATGCCGTGTGCCTGCAGCAGCGCGGCCAGATGTCGCCCGCCGTAGCCCAGGCCCAGCACCAGCACGCGTGCCGGCGCGGTGTCGGCGGCCATGCTCAGCCCTTGCGCTGCTGCTGGTAGGCCTGCAGGTGCGCATACGCCACGGCCAGCAGGGGCGCCGCCTGTTCGGCGGCACGCGCGCGGACCAGCATGTCGCCGACGATCTGCTCGGCCTCGACCTGCTGGCCGGCTTCCAGGTCGCGCAGCATCGAGGCCTTCAGCACAGAACCGGCCTGGGTGGTCGCGGTCAGGGCGATCTCGCGCGCCTTGGCGGGAATCGGCTCACCGGCGGCGTCGGCCACGGCCAGGCATTCGTCGTACAGCCCGCGCACGATCGCCGCGCCATCATCGGTGGCCACGATCGTGCCGACATCGGCGCGCATCAGGCAGGTCGATGCGGCCAGGGTGGTCAGGAAGGTGTACTTGATCCACTGCTCCTGGCCGATCGCATCGCTGGCCACATGGTCCACGCCGGCCTGCACGCAGGCCGCCGCCAGCGCCAGCACCCGCGCGCTGCTGCCGGTGCCGTCGCGCTCGCCGAAGGTGAGCTTGGCCGCAGGCGCCAGATGCAGCACCGCGCCATCGGCGGCCTTGGTCGCGCTGATGAAGCACAGCCCGCCCAACACCGCATCGCGGCCGAAGCGCGCATCCAGAGCGGCGTAATGGCGCAGCCCGTTGAGGATCGGCAGTACCGTGGTGCGCGGCCCCATCGCCGGCGCGATGGCCTCGATGGCGCTGTCCAGGTCATAGGCCTTGCAGCTCAGGATGACCAGGTCGAACGGCTGCGCCGCCGCCAGCGCGGGCAATGCCTCGGCGCTGACGTGCTGCACCGCGAACGCCGCATCGCCCAGCGGGCTGCGGATCACCAGACCCTCGGCCTCCAGCTGGGCTGCACGCGCCGGACGTACCAGGAAGGTCACGTCCACGCCGGCCTGCGCCAGGCGACCACCGAAATAACCGCCGGTACCGCCGGCGCCGAGGATCAGGATGCGCATCAGCTCCGCATCCCCACACCACGCTTCAGCAGCCACAGCGCGAGCGCGGTGAGCGCCACCACGAAGCCGAGCATCAGCGCGTAGGCCACCCACAGCGGCACGTCGCTGGTGCCCAGCAGGCCGTAGCGGAACGCGTTGACCATGTAGAAGATCGGGTTGGCATGGGTGGCCGCTTCGGCCCAGGTCGGCAGCAGCTTCACCGAGTAGAACACGCCGCCCAGATAGGTCAGCGGGGTCAGGATGAAGGTCGGCACGATCGCCACGTCATCGAACTTCTTGGCGTACACCGCGTTGATGAAACCGGCCAGCGAGAAGATCGTCGCGCCCAGCAGCACCGTGGTCAGCGTCACCAGCGGATGCGGGATGCGCACCGGGGTGAAGAACATGGCGATGATCAGCACGATCACGCCGACCATCAGGCCGCGCAGCACCGCGCCGGACACATAGCCCCACAGGATCACCCAGTTCGGCATCGGGCTCACCAGCAGCTCTTCGACATGGCGGCCGAACTTGGCGCCGAAGAAGGACGAACTGATGTTGCCATAGCTGTTCTGGATCACGCTCATCATCACCAGGCCCGGCACGATGAACTGCATGTAGCTGTAGCCGCCCATCTCGCCCACGCGCGAGCCGATCAGGCCGCCGAAGATCAGGAAGTACAGGGTCATGGTGATCGCCGGCGGCACCAGGGTCTGGCCCCAGATGCGCAGGATGCGCGCCACTTCGCGGCGCACGATGGTCATCAGCGCGATGCGGTTGCGCTGGCCGTCGGTCAGGACCGGGGTCGGGGTGCTGCTCATGCCACGTTCTCCTGGTTGCCGGTGAGGCGCACGAACAGCTCCTCCAGGCGGTTGCTCTTGGTCCGCATCGAACGCACCCGGATGCCGGCGGCGTTCAAGGCGTCAAAGACCCGGTTGAGGTCCATCGCGCGCGGCATGTCCACATCCAGCGTGTGGCTGTCGGTGGCGATCAGGATGGCGCCTTCGATTTCCGGCAGCTGGGCCGGCAGGCTGCCGTCGATGTCGAACAGGAAGCCTTCCACGTCCAGCTTGGCCAGCAGTTCGCGCATCGGGCCCTGGGTGACGATCTGGCCGTGGTTGATGATGGCCAGGTTCCGGCACAGGTGCTCGGCTTCTTCCAGGTAGTGCGTGGTCAGGATGATCGTGGTGCCGGCGGCATTGATCTCCTTGAGCACGCGCCACATGTCGCGGCGGATCTCGATGTCCACACCGGCGGTGGGCTCATCCAGGATCAGCAGGCGCGGGCGGGTCATCATCGCGCGGGCGATCATCAGCCGGCGCTTCATGCCGCCGGACAGGGTACGGCTCATCACCTGCGCCTTCTCCCACAGATGCGCGCGCTTGAGCTCCTCTTCGGCCATCTTCTCGGCCTCGGCGCGGGCCACGCCGTAGAACCCGGCGTAGTTGACCAGGATGTCGAAGGGCTTCTCGAACAGGTTGAAGTTGATCTCCTGCGGGACCAGGCCGATCAGGCGCATGGTCGCACTGCGGTTGCGCACCAGGTCGCTGCCGAAGACCTCGACCTGGCCCTCGCTGAGGTTCACCAGCGAGCTGATGATGCCGATCAGGGTGGACTTGCCGGCCCCGTTGGGGCCCAGCAGGGCGAAGAAATCGCCCGGGAGGACGTCCAGCGAGACGCCCTTCAGGGCCTGGGTGCCGTTTTCGTAGGTTTTACGGAGGTCGCGGACCCGCAGGGCGGGGGCCGTACCGGTCGCGGGAGTGTTCTGGGAAGCCAAGCTCTTGCCTTCGCGCCTGCGGGCTGGCGCTGGATAGGGGCGGGGAGCGGCTATTATAGAAGACCCCGAGGGCTTGCCCCGGCTACACACTGTCCCGAAAAGTCGTGCCTGCCCAATTCCCCCTCAAACTGGTCGACCGGCGCATGCTGGCCCCGACCGTCGGCCACTACCAGTTCCTGCGTGATGACGGCCAGCCGCTGGATTTCCAGCCCGGCCAGTTCATCCAGGTCCATTTCGAGTACGCCGACGGCACCGCCACCAAGCGCAGTTACTCGCTGGCCACCATTCACAACCACGCCCTCGGCGCGGGCGAAGCGGTCGATATCGCGGTCAGCTTCGTCCCCGGCGGCGCCGCCACGGCCCTGTTCGAGGGCCTGGACATCGGCGGCCACGTCACCGCCAGCGGCCCGTTCGGCCGGTTCTGCCTGCAGCCGGGCGACCACAACGCGCGCTACCTGCTGATCGCCACCGGCACCGGGGTCACCCCCTACCGCTCGATGCTGCCGCTGCTGGCCACCGCCATGGCCGAGCGTGGTGTCGACGTGGTGCTGCTGCAGGGCGCCCGCACGCCGGCCGAACTGCTCTACAGCGACGACTTCCGCGCCTTCGCCGACGCCCACCCGGGCTTCCGCTACGTGCCGTGCCTGTCGCGCGAGCTGCCCGACAACCCGCACCCGGACGTGCGCCACGGCTACGTGCAGCAGCACCTGGCCGAATTCGCGCCCAACCCGGCCACCGACATCGCCTACCTGTGCGGCAACCCGGACATGGTGGATGCGACGTTCGAGGCGTTGAAAGAGGCGGGGCTGCCGACGCCGCAGGTGCGGCGGGAGAAGTACGTCAGTAGCAAGTAGGCCGCTGCGCTGACCGGGGGCAGCCAACGCCGCCCCCGGTGGTGCACTCAGTACGGAATCCAGGCGTCGCGCCAGGCCGATCCGGTCCCGGGGCGGTAGGCGTCGGCGTCGGTGTTGCACCAGGCGCCTTCCGGGAACGGCCGGCACGCATACAGCTGGCCATCGCTGCCCTTCACCACGGTCTGGCCCGGAATGTAGCGGCCGATACCGGCGGGGTAGACGAAATCGTAGTCACCCTCCGGCGGCGGCACTTCCGGTGTCCGTACATCGAGCTGGAACCGGTGGCCCGCCGAGAGGTACACGCGGTTGTCGGTGGCCGAGGCTATCGGCGTGACCACCCCATCGCGCATCACCCCCACCCGCGCGTGGGTGGCGCTGGCGTTGACCTGCCGGGCCAACTGCAGCGGCCACTGCGCAGGGGCGGTCTGGCCGCTGGCCAGCGTGGCCTGCACCGTTTCCACGTCCTGCCCGGCGGCAGTGAACACGCGCAGCGACAACACCGTTCCAACCGGCAGTTCGCCGCGTGCGGTAAGCGGACCGGCGTCCTGCCAGCCGGGCGGGGGCGTGCCGCCGTCGCCGTCGAAGCGCACGTCCATGCAGGTGTAGAACGCCTCGCCGGAATCGGCACGTTGCCAGGTGTTGTAGATCACATGCGGGCCAGTGCGCCTGGGCAACTGGCATTCCAGCGTGTAGGTGCCATCGGGCGACAGCGGCGTATTGCCCAGCGTGCAGAACTTCTCCAGGTCGCCCCAGCCCATCGGTGAACCGGGCTGCCAGCCCTCGCGCGTGACGAAGAACTGCCAGTCACGCGTTACATGCGGTGCCGAGGCCTTGAATACGAAGGTGAAGCGGCCATTGGCATCGGCCTGGATCGGCGTGCGCTGCCAGTCGCTGCGGTCCAGGTCCAGGCCACGGAAGGTGGGGTTGTTGCCACTGCACAGCGCCCCGTCCGGCACCACGGCCTGGTGATTGCCGTTGGCGTGGGCTTGGTTGATGCCCGCCCAGTCGTAGAACGCCTGGGCGCCACCAACCGCCTTGGCGGCGGCGCAGGCCGGGTTGGTCGGGTTTTCCGGATTGCCCTGGAAGCAGGCGTACACCCGGCTGATCGGCGTGGTCATGGTGCCGTGGGCGTGCGCGGTCGCGCCGGCCGCCAGGCCGCCCAGCGCCAGTGACAGCGCGATCAGGGAACGGGAATGTCGAGAGGTCATGGTGTCTCCGTAAGCAGGGATGAAAGGCGCGGCCGGCATCGGTGCGTCGGCGGGGGCGATGGGGCGCGCGCCGCCGAGTATCTGGCGCTGTCAGGAAATTCCTAATGGGATTTATTGCAGTGGATGCGCGTTGGGACAGTCATCAATGTGCGTCTGGGCAGCGCATCCCAGAACGTTGCGGAATGGCGTCGATACCGCGACGGCTTTGCCACGCCGCCGCGCACGCTAAACTGCGCGCCGTTCCGATGCCCGAGGCCGCATGTCCCTGGATTTCCCCACCGTCGCGGTCCTCGGCTACCTGCTGTGCCTGGGCATTGCGTTGGGCTTTTCACTCCTGCTGCTGGTCCTGCGCGGGCAACCGGCGCTGCGCCTGTGGACGGCCAGTCTGTGGCTGCTGGCGCTCAGCTTGACCTCGGTGGCGCTGCGTGCGCAGTTGCCGGTGGTGCCGCTGGTGATCTTCGGCAATGCGGTATTGGCGCTGTCGGCGGTGGCGATGCTGTACGGCGTGGCGCGCCACCTGCAGCGGCGACTGCCGAGCTGGCAGCCGGCGCTGCTGGCCGGTGCGTACGTAGCCGGCATCGTGGTGTTCGTGGTGCCGTTACCGAACCTGGCCGTCCGGCTCAACGTGGCCAGCCTGTTCTCTGTCCTGGTCAACAGCTGGATGGCCTGGATGCTGGTCCGACATGCACCGCCCGAGCAGCGCACCAGTTGCTGGCTGGCCGCGGCGATCTTCGGGGCTGAAGCGATGGTGTACCTGGTGCGGCTGTGGTTGCCGGTGGCGCCCGATGCCGGGCAGGACATCTTCCGGGCTGGCGCGCCGATGTTTGCCACTTACCTCGCGGGCATCTTCCTGGAACTGGCCCGCTGCTTCGCCCTGGTGCTGCTGCTGGTGGAGAAGATGCTGGTCGACCTGCGCCGCGCGGCACGCACCGATGGACTGACCGGCCTGCTCAACCGCGGCGCGGTGCTGGCCGATGGCCAGGCGTGCCTGCAGCAGTGCCAGCGGCAACAGCAACCGTTGGCCCTGCTGCTGCTGGACGTAGACCACTTCAAGCAGGTCAACGATCGCTGGGGGCACATCGCGGGCGACCAGGTCCTGCGCCACTTCGCCACGGTCCTGTCCAGCAGTCTGGCCGGGCAGCAGCCGTTGTTGGGCCGCTACGGCGGCGAGGAGTTCGTGCTGCTGCTGCCGGGCGCCGACCATGCCCGGGCCACGCAACAGGCCGACCACATCCGCGCGCAGCTGCAGGCTTGCCCCGCCTGCCTGGGCGATGTGCCGGTCATGGTCACCACCAGCATCGGGTTGGCTGTCGACACTGGGGCGCACGACCTGGCGGCCTTGCTGGCCGCCGCTGACCGGGCGCTCTACCAGGCCAAGGCCGACGGCCGCGACCGCACCGTCAGCGCGGTTCCAGTGACTGCCTGAGCCTGGCCGAGGCACGGCATCGGTACTCGCGGCAGTGTGCGCGTCACATCCAGCGCGCCCCGCCGTCATGGCATGCTGAGACCCTTCAATCCAGGATGCGATCGAACATGCGAGTTTCCTGCCGTCCCTTGGCGACCGGAGCAGCCTTGCTGCTGCTGGCCGCCTGCCAGGCCACCCCGGATACCCCGGCGGAGGGCGCGCAACGCCAGTACGGAACACTGACGTTCAAGCCGTGCACGCTGACCAGCACCCAGGCCAGCGACAACGTCGAAGCCCAGTGCACCACCCTGCAGGTGGCCGAGAACCCGGCCGCGCCCACCGGTCGCAAGATCGGCTTGAATATCGCGTGGCTGGAAACCAGCAACGAAGGCGAGGGCAAGCACGACCCGGTGTTCTTCCTGGCCGGCGGGCCGGGCCAGGCGGCTACTGAAGTGGCGGCGGTGATCAACCTGGCCCTGCGCGAAGTGCGCAAGCAGCGCGACATCATCCTGGTCGACCAGCGTGGCACGGGTAAATCCAATCCGCTGACCTGCGTGGGCGCCGACGGCAAGGAGATGGCGCTCGATGACGCCGCTACCCCGTCCACCCAGCTGATCGCCGATTTCGCCCGGCAGTGCGCCGCATCGCTGGCTGATCGCGCCGACACCCGTTTCTACACCACCACCCAGGCCATCGGCGACATCGATGCGGTGCGTGCGGCCCTGGGCGCGGACAAGATCAACCTGATCGGCGGCTCCTACGGCACCCGCGTGGCCCAGCAGTACGCCGCGCACTACCCGCAGCACACCCGTGCGGTGGTGATCGACGGCGTGGCCCCCAACGACGTGGTGGTGGGCGGTGATTTCGCCGACACCTTCGAAACGGCCATCGACCTGCAGGCCGAGCAGTGCCGCAAGGACGCCGCGTGCGCCAAGCGCTTCCCGGTCGATACCCGCACCCAGCTGAAGAACGTGATGACCGCGCTGGCCAAGGCCCCGGTCGAGGTCGAGTACCGCGACCCGGGCACCGCCGAGGCCAAGCGCGACGTGCTCACCGCCGACTCGGTCACCGGCCTGGCCTTCATGTTCTCGTACATGCCCGAGCTGTCCTCGCTGCTGCCGGTGGTGCTCGACGAGGCCGCGCACGCGCGCTACGCGCCGCTGATGTCGCTGAGCAGGATGGCCGGTCGCACGCTGGGGGTGCAGATGAACCGGGGCATGCAGTGGTCGGTGATCTGCGCCGAGGATGCCGACCGTTACCAGGAGCCGGCCGTCAATGATCGCCTGCTCGGGCCGGAAGTGGCGCGCATGTTCTTCGCCGCGTGCCCGGGCTGGAACGTCGGCACGCGCCCGAAGGACTTCACCGCCCCGCTGAAGAGCGACCTGCCGGTGCTGCTGCTGTCGGGCCAGTTCGATCCGGTCACCCCGCCGCGCTACGCCGAGCAGGTGCTCAAGACCCTGCCCAACGGCCGCCATCTGGTCGCCAAGGGCCAGGGCCACGGCACCCTCAACGCTGGCTGCATGCCGCGCCTGCTCGGCCAGTTCATGGACAAGGCCGACGCCACGTCGCTCGACGCCACCTGCCTGGACGCGCTGAGTCCGGTGCCGGCCTTCACTTCGTTCAACGGATGGGCACCATGATCGTCGCCGAGAACCTGCATAAAGCCTTCAAGACCAAGACCGGCCTGATCAAGGCGGTGAACAACGTCGGCTTCCATGCCGAGGACGGCCAGATCACCGGCCTGCTCGGCCCCAACGGCGCCGGCAAGACCACCACCATGCGCATGCTGTACACGCTGATGACGCCTGACGAAGGCCGGGTGATGGTCGATGGCATCGACGCGGCTGCCGACGCGGTGGCGGTGCGCCGCCGGCTGGGCGTGCTGCCCGATGCGCGCGGGGTCTACAAGCGCCTGACCGCGCGCGAGAACATCGCCTACTTCGGCCAGTTGCACGGCATGAGCGGGCCGCAGATCCGCGAGCGCACCCAGGTGCTGTCGCAGGCGCTGGACATGGAAGACATCCTGGACCGCCAGACCGATGGTTTCTCGCAGGGCCAGCGCACCAAGACCGCGATCGCCCGCGCGCTGGTGCACGACCCGCGCAACGTCATCCTCGACGAGCCCACCAACGGCCTGGACGTGATGACCACGCGCGCGCTGCGCGGCTTCCTGCGGGGTCTGCGCAACGAGGGCCGCTGCGTCATCTTCTCCAGCCACATCATGCAGGAGGTGGCCGCGCTGTGTGATCGCATCGTGATCATCGCCCACGGCACGGTGATGGCCGCCGGCACGGCCGATGAGCTGCGCGCACAGACCGGGGAAGACAACCTGGAAGATGCCTTCGTCAAGGTGATCGGTTCGGAAGAAGGATTGCACGCATGAGTTCGTTCGCCACGTTGTTGACCGTGATGCGCAAGGAACTGCGCGATCTTTCCCGCGACCGCCGCACCCTTGCGCTGACCCTGCTGCTCGGCCCGCTGCTGTACCCGATCCTGATCCTGGGCATGGGCAAGCTGGCCGAAAGCCGGGTCAAGACCCAGATCGACAAGCCACTGGACATCGCCACCATCGGTCGCGAGCACGCGCCCAACCTGGTGCGCTTCCTGGCCGCGCAGGGACTCAATGCGGTGGATGCCCCCAAGGACCTGACCGAGGCCATCCGCGACCAGCAGATCGACGTCGCGTTGCGGATCAGCCCGGACTTCGGCGAGGACTGGGCCGAAGGGCGTCCGGCGCTGGTGGAGATCGTCAAGGACAGCACCCGCCGCGCCGCCGACATCCCCAGCATGCGCCTGCAGACCGCGCTGGCCGGCTACAACCAGCAGGTGGGTGCGCTGCGCCTGCTCGCCCGTGGCGTGGATGCACAGGTGGCCCGGCCGCTGGAGCTGGCCACGCAGGACCTGGCCACCGCCGAGGCCAAGCGCGGTCAGGTGCTGTCCTACCTGCTGCCGGTACTGCTGACCATCACCTCGTTCCTGGGCGGCGCCTACCTGGTGATGGATACCACCGCCGGCGAGCGCGAGCGCCAGTCGCTGGAGCCGCTGCTGGCCACCCCGGCGCCGCGCAGTGCCATCGTCAGTGGCAAGATCGCCGCCGCCTGCATGGTGGGCATGGCCTCGCTGCTGCTGACATTGTTGGCGTTCAAGCTGAGTGCGCAGGTGTCCAGCAGCGGGGCAGGGCGACAGCTCAACATGGGCTTCCTGCCGATGCTGCAGATGCTGCTGATCATGCTGCCGATGCTGTTCATCGGCACCTCGCTGCTGACGTTCCTGTCGGCGGCGGCCAAGAGCATGAAGGAAGCCCAAAGCCACATGACCTGGCTGATGCTGCTGCCGATGCTGCCCGGGTATGCGCTGATGGTGTACCCGCTGAAGAGTGAGCTGTGGCAGTTCGCGGTGCCGTTCCTGGCGCAGAACCAGATGCTGCTGAAGATCATCCGCCATGAGCCGATCAGCGCGCAGATGTGGGGCGTGTACCTGGCCGCTGGCTTCGGACTGGCGGCGGTGCTGTGGTACGCGGCGGTGCGTCGTTACCACCAGGAGCGGTTGGCGATTTCGGGGTGAGTCGTGCGGGGCGATGGCGACGCTGCCATCGCCCCGCTATCGATGCTCGCGTTGGAGCCAAGGGCGCAATCCGCGGATGGGTTGTGATCCCCCGCCGATGGTTCAGGTGCTTGCGGTTGGTAGTGCAGCCACGCATGGCGTGGCTCTACCGGCCCCGAACCCGGGTAGAGCCACGCCATGCGTGGCTGCCTTGCAACGAGAAACACGGAACCAACAAAAAGCCCGGCGCACGCCGGGCTTTTTGTTACCGCGATCGGCCAGCGATCAACCGCCCGGCGCGAAGGCCAGCGTGCGACGCGTGGTCACCGGTGCACCGACCGGTTCGAACTTCCAGCGCTTGACCGCGTTGAGCGCTTCGCGATCGAACACGCGCGAGGGCGTGGCGCGCAGCACGCGGGCGTTGGTGACCGAGCCGTCGGTGCCGACGGTGATTTCCACCAGCACTTCGCCGGACGTGCCCGACCGCAGCGCCTCGGCCGGGTAGCGCGGGGCCGGGGTGCTGACCGGGCGCAGGCTGGGTGCGGCGGCGGCCGGTGCAGCGGCCTGGCGGGCAGCGGTGGCCTGCTGGGCGG